>JABDRC010000219.1 GCA_013041945.1 Halobacteria archaeon | reverse complement strand
TAGCAGATGACACAATGGCTGGCCTGGAACGTAACTGCGGAATTAATGGCTTCTTGGTCAGTGTCGAACGGCTCATCCCATATGGTGGAGGCATTTTCTTCGTCGATGACCTCCAATATCCAGCCCGGGGGTGGTAAATGGTGTCAGAGCACATTTTTGTCTAATATAAGCAGTAAATGTGCTCTGACACCATCTTCTACTTTGCTATGCAGGCTTTTGCGATCGACACGATGTCGGCTGGTTGGCAACGGGTTTGACGATGGCAACACAGGAGCAACTGCGACAGACGGTTCGAACTCTGCTGGATTCCCAGGCCCAGGGTGTGCTGGCGACCCAGCATGACCGGCAACCCTATACCAGTCTGATGGCCTTTGCCGTCACCCCTGACTTGCACTGGATTGTGTTTGCAACCTACCGGGCGACCCAGAAACACGCAAACCTCCTGGCGAACCCGCGCGCCTCATTGCTGATCGATAACCGCACCAACGAGTCGGCCGATTACCACGATACCGTGGCCACCTCCGCCCAGGGTACGGTCAGCGAGGTCGATTTGACACGACGTGGCGAACTGCTGCAGCTCTACCTTGAAAAACACCCGGACCTGAGTGATTTCGTGAGCGCCACTGACTGCGTGCTGCTGAAACTTGAAGTTGAATCCTTTTATGTGGTCAGCCAATTCCAGAACGTGGCCGTGCTACAAATGTTCTGAAGGCAGCTGCCGGGGTGGCCACCGCCCGTCATGTTTGACCTGGTGACTCTCGGTCTTATGGTCGGTCCCTATGACCGAGTGATGGATCGTAAGATGAAGATTTGAAATGGCTCCCCGGGACGGGCTTGATCGAACCTCCTGGATGGCCCCAGCCATGTGATGGCCCACTCGGTGACTAATGGTTGTTAATTTGCGCCGAATATTGAACCACTTTTGCACTAAAATTAGACCCGCCCATTAATTTCTATGTGCCTGAATATTTGAAGTAACCCTGAACTGGGGGGGTCACGTATAAGTGCAAATGTGGGCCAAACGAGCATGCTAATCAACACGTACTGGTTCCTCGTTTGTCTTCCTGCAGCTTGTGAGCGACGGAGCAAATTGCATTCTGAATAAGTTCCAATTCTTCTGGCTGAATATCCTGATTCTTTGTATGATTATAAATCTCGGTAAGAGCAACACGTACTTTCTCTGTGCCCACTGCTGCCAACATATTCACAGCAAGAAGTCGTCCATGCCGATTATCCCCAACACCGCAATTATCTGCATAGAACTCAAAAAGAATTCTTTCCTGGTCTGGTATCTGCAATCTTTCCAGGATTTCTTTAAGCCCATAGAAAAGAGGTGCCATGCGTAACGGCCCCCATTTTCTGACGTATCTAAGAAATTCTAACGTGGTTTTTTCAGGGTTCTTTCTGCCCAGTTTAAATGCTATCCATTCTTCAAGTTGTTCAATCGATTTGCTGTAAACCAGCTTGTTGCCACTCCCGATGAGAGACAGCGACACAATCAAAGCCATTAAGTCATTGTCATATATTGCTACTACATGGTATTTGGTATCCGTCGGCTCAAGCATCCAATAGACAGGCTCGAATTTCATCCGTTCAATCTCTCCGCCCCACAGGATCCTGGCAGTCCCGTCCACGCCCTCTGCTAACCTGAGGCCATAGTTTTCAGCAGGAACGGAAATATCACTGATTTTATACACGAGACCGGTAATGACCTCTGTCTTCCTCCCTTTGACGTTTACTGGACGCGCCCCTTCCCAGTCGATCTGACCTTCGATATGCATCCACGAATGCCAATCAAAAAATCGAAATGCTGTGGGTATAAACCTTCGATCCTTATCTTCATAACCGATTTGCGCTTTTTCAACCTCAACGGGAAGATTGAGATAGGGGGTTATAAATTTGATACGTAATCCGATCGCAATATTATCCTCACGGCTGAGTATCTCGATGTCAGCTGTGACGTTGCGGTGCAAATACCGTAGGAGAGGGATTCTCTCGAGGAAAGATGAATAACGAATAAATCGCAACTCTATGGATAAGGCGCGTTGTCGGATCCAGTTTAAAGAGATCATCAATGCGGAGGAAGAACCCGGTCTGTTTTTTTTCATTATTTTAATGATAGCACTCGCCGCCAACAGCATAGACAGAGGAATAGCGGAGTGTTGTCGTCCGCAGAAAACTTTGCCGCCCGCCAAGAGTGCCATGAATCCCCCAAGAAAGCGGTTAATCCATGAATAACCGGCACCGGGATTTACCCATAACATCATTGGTGTTGTGCCAGTAAGTCTGCTCCTTCACCCCGGTCAGCGTGAGAAACCGGCACACCAGTGTTGCCTGTCGGGTGGGGTTATGATTGGAAATTACTTTCTCGTCGAACAGTACGCCCCTGTCCAGCAGGTAGGCTATGACGGCGACCAGGCCAATAATCAGTAGCTGGTATCTGAATTTGATTTTCATCTGCAGTGCCCAAAGGCAAAGGCCACTCGAAGGTCCCCGGGACGGGCTCGAACCGCCGACCTGGTGACTCACTGTCACAGGGAATAGCCGGGGAAGAATGCCTCAAATCAGAACAAGGCCCTTTCGACGAACAGGATTGCCACCGGCGTCATGGCAACAATAATCATAAGTCCGGCGCAAACGCCGGTGTAGATGTTTCTTATCACAGAAATGCCTCCCACTTCTGAACAAACGTTGACGGCCATCCTTGCCTATCCTTTGGCCCTTCAGAAAGCGGGAATAGTTGGGGGGTGTCTGTTATGCCGCGATACAGCGGGCAGCTGAATGCGGCAATAAAAATATATTGTATCTTGGTAGATCCGGTAAATAGTCTAACTTCCTGGTTTATTGGCTCCCCCGGACGGGCTCGAACCGCCGACTTGGTGGTTAACAGTAGCAGAAACAGTATGTTATGTCACGTGAAGGTTGAAGGTTAGCAAGTCCTTTTCTGTTGACCCTTCTGCTCACCGAGCCGGATCGAACTTATACCGAACCTTCCCGATCATGTAACTCTGAATTTGGCGCAATTTATTGTGCATTTTTGAATATGCTCAGCGCGTTGTGTCCTTGGGGTGACCGTGTCCGGGCCCAAGGGTGCGTCCCGGTGTCGGGAGGCGATAACAATGTACTGAAAATCTTTCGAAAAAGTAAATCCTGATCTTAGTGGTCTACCGGCACATATTGTGAAAGACGTTCGCCGCGATGGCTTGACCTTGATATCAGACAGCCGAGTGTATCCTGGGCGGTGTTGATTGGATAATCAGGCAAGCTATCATTTGACTCATCTACTCCAACGCGTTCCTCTGCCTTGCCGCGACTGGCGACGCACAACTGCAACCCGGCGAACTGGTGGTCGTTGTTAGTGGCGTCTGTACTGTCATCTGCTGGAAGGGCATTGGGAAAGAGGTCTGCCTGTCTCAGCAACACCTGACCTTGTCCGGGCGCAGCTGCCTTGATGTCTGGTGCTATGCCGACCATCTGAGCAGTATGGCCTGAGGGTGAGTACATGCGTGCGACGGTACGGAACTGCATGACGGAATCCGAACCCTCCCAGGGGTGCATCCGCTGCATGGTCGCCTTGCCAAAGGTCCGCTCCCCCACGACCGGCGCCCGGCCATGATCACGCAACGCCCCCACCAGTACCTCGGATGCACTGCCGGTTGCCGCGTTGACGAGGCTTACCATGGGTAACTGGGTGGTTGCAGGCCAACGGGTATGCTGGCGTTGCGTTCGCTCTTGATTGTCCAGATTGCGTATTTCAACCACGGGGAGACCCGGTTCCAGAAACAGATCGGCAACGCATACTGCCTGGTCGATGCGGCCACCCAAATTGTCGCGCACGTCAAGTATCAGCCCATCAATATCCTGTTGTACCAGTCCGTGCAGCTCACGGCGCACTTGTGGACAGGTATTTCCCATGACAAAACCTCTTATGTAGATGTGGCCCCACCGATGTTTGCCTTGCTTCATGATCGACGAGGACACATTTCTTACCACTACATCAGCACGTATAACATCGACATCCCTGATGGTGTCCGGGCGTTTGATGGCGACATGAACCTTGCTGCCCGCAGCCCCGCGCAGCTTTGAGACTACCTCGGCTACCGGATTGTCACCAATTGGCTTACCGTTTACTGCAACAATGACGTCGCCGGCGCGGAGATCGACTTTCGAAGCGGGACTGTCCTTGAATACGCTGGTGATCAGCATGGCGTCGGTTACGCGCTGAATGGCAATGCCAATCCCGGTGTAGCTTATTCCACCACGTTCGTTGCTCTCATCTCCGCTGCCGACCTGTGAGCTGTTGGGCCCGGCAGCAGCGGGGAAAATTCGCGCATGAACGTCACCCACACCGATGTATGCATTGATGGCTACTGCCGCATAGGCGCCTGTCCTGCCGGATTCGATGACATTGGCTGACACCCACGTAAGCAGCTTATCGAAATCGGCACGCGTGGACTGCTTGCAGTTGAATAACTTTCGCCAATCGACATTTCTTTGCTGCGCAGCCTTGACAGTCTGTATGACGCCATGACCAGCAGTCTCTTTATTGTCACGGTCCAGGATCAGCGCAAGTGATCCAAACCGGGTGCTCATGCGACGACCGCCTTTAGGTTCCGGACTGCATGCATGTTGCAGCGCAAGTCCGCGTTTGCTTAGGTCAAGCATGGCCTGAATCGCATTCACACAGGCCAGGAAAGCATCTTCAGATACAGCGCAGGCCTTTGAGGTGACGTTTTGGGAAATAAAGGTAAAATCGAGGTCGGTCTGTTTCCACTCGTTTTGCACACCGGATTGATTGGCGCTCACCTGGTGGATGGACAGGAAGAGCAGACAACCAGCTATCGTCATTCTCCACACGACTTGACAGGCCATTGTCACCTCCATGGTATGCTGTCGATCAGTATACACGTCGATCTCTCAATCGCAGGCCATGCATACGCGTTGATTATAGTTATAGATACTTAGAAGGTCTGTATATGATTGTAAAGACCTTTGTTCAACGTCAAATTTCTAACTCTTTTTACCAGGTATTGCTGGTACAAAGCTTGGACCCAGAACTCAAATTTAGAACCTGGAGGACATACCTATATAAAAACCGCGCTCCGGCGCTGGCTCGAAAAAGCGTCTACTCGCAGCGTTTATTCTCAGGTTGTCGTCGTATTCCTCGTCGAATAGATTGTCAATGCCACCGTAAAGGCGTACCTGGCTGCCGGCTAGTTTTACCCGGTAACTGCCGTGTAACCCGACTAGTACGTAACTGTCGGCGATCGCGGAATTGGCATTGTCCGCGTATCGTTTGCCGGTCCAGCGTGCAGATAGGGTAGTGCTCAGCTTTTCGCTCGGCTGATGATCGAGTGAGGCGAAAATCTGGTAGCGCGGTATGCCCGGAATACGGTTGTCATCGAACCGGTTCCCGTCTGCATCGGTAAAATCATCGAAACGGTAGTCGCCCCAGGAGAATGAAAGGGCAGCCTTCAAGTCATCGTCGAGGGGCTGATCCACCGACAACTCCATGCCGCGGTAGCGGGACGATGCGGCGTTTACATAGAAAAAGCGACCCGGCTGCCCCGCGATGGGTATCTGGACCAGCTGATCCTTGACCTTTGTGTAAAACCCGGCCAGTTCGCCTTGTCCGCCCTCCGCCAGCCGCCAGCTTATCCCTGCCTCCAAACTCAGGGTATCCTGCGGATCCACGGATTTGTTGAAACCTCCCCGCCCCGAAGGGTCGGCAAGCTCGGTGGTCGTGGGCGGTTCGAAGGCGGTGCTCACTCGCCCGAACAGATGCAGTCCCTCGCGGAGTCTCAAACTCGCCCCCCCGCCGGGGCTCAACTCCGCAAATGTCCTCAGACCTGAGTCATCCCCGTCGTCCAGGAATTTATCCTCCAGCTCGTACTCCAGCCAATCGGCGCGCATGCCCGCCTGCAAGGTCAGGTTAGGGGCAGGTTCAACAATCAGGTTCAGAAAACCACCCGCCGTCTTCACAGTTTCTCTCTGATCTGCAGTCCTGGCCCCCACACTGCCCAGATCATTCAGGAATCGTGTGCGCCGGTCACGCTGAAGTGCCAGGTCGACGCCGGCCACCCAGCGCCAGAAGGCGTTTCCCCGATCACCCTGCTGCTCCAACTCCAGCGAAACCGTCCCAACCCCGCGATCGAGTTCGGTGGCACTGAACGGCAGCTTGTTCTCGAAATTCCGCCCGAGTGCCTGGCCCCTCACCCTGATCTCACCGGCGCGGATCGGCCGAGTAAAGGCGATGCCCGCCCGCAGCTGCTGTACCTTTTCTCCTGCATCGAACGCGAGGTTGACTGGCGACGCAGCCCCGCGATCGCGTCTGGACTCCTCTTCCGTCAAACCGCCCGGGTCGAGCGCGTAGGGGGAATCCACTCCTGTCAGAAAGGCGGACACTGAATCGTCGCCGTTTACATCACCCTGGTATTGCAATGTAAAAAGCCGGTGCTCTTGTTTTGAATGGTCGCGATAGCCATCTGAATGGCGCAGGCTCGCCTGCGCACCCAGCGCCTGATTGCCGTAACTTGTGCCATACCCGATACGCCCCTCGTAGGTGCCATAGCTCCCGGTGCTTGCTCCCGCGACCAGACCGGTGCGAGCGAACAGGTTCGAAGACTCGAGACTGATCACCCCCCCTGCCGAGGATCCATACAGGGAACCCGCGGGCCCGCGTCGCACTTCGGCACGGGCGATGAGAGCCGGGTCCAGATCGTCGAGGGCCGACTGGCCGTCGGGCAGTGTCAACGGAAATCCATCCAGAAGAATCCGGATTCCCCGAATGCCGAAGTTGCCCCGGGCCCCAAAGCCGCGCACGGACAGACGCAAATCCTGGGCGCCGTTGTACCGGCTAGCCGCGAACAAACCGGGCACAGGGTCCAGCAGGTCGCCGAGCCCGGATGCGGGGCCCGGCCTGTCTTGCTCAGACGGCTCCAGCACGGAAACGGCGCCCGTCCGGCTTTCCAGGGACTGCTCCATACGTCCGGAGGTAATGGTGATGGTTATCGGAGCAAGTGTACCGAGGCTCTCGGTGGAGTTGCCCAGGCCGACGTCAGGCAGTGTGATGAGTGTCACCAGTACCACAACCAGCGTACCCATGTTCTTGTTTCTTAACAGCATATGCCGCCGCGGTTGCGGGTAGGGGATGGCAATCCATTGGAATGCTGCCTCGCATGCGTTTGGCGGACAATGTCTGCGCCAGCGATCATGCAGTATCACTTGATAAAGATGTTCCGCCAAACTTTTCTAGCATCCGCATTGTCTATTTAAAACCCTGGAGTATACCGACCTGCCGGAGATTAACGATGATGCAGACATCAATGGGATTCAAATGTTTCAGCTCGGTAGTCTGGCATTGCGTCCTTGCCGCGATGCTGGTTGTGAACGCACCGCTGAGCGCCGCCGGCGAGGTCGAGAAAACCGAGTCAGGACCCGTGCGTATTCACATAGTGGCGCGTGGTCTCGAGCACCCCTGGGGGCTGGCATTCCTCCCGGATGGGCGCATGCTGGTTACCGAGCGTCCAGGGCGTCTCCGCATTGTGGAACCCGATGGATTGATCTCGCCGCCGCTGTCCGGGTTGCCGAAGATAACCGCACTTGGACAGGGCGGCCTGCTGGACGTGGCGCTGCATCCAGGGTTCGTGGATAACGGTCTGGTCTACCTCTCCTACGCGGCGCAAGGGCGCAGCGGCGTGGGTACGGAAGTCGCCAGAGGTCGGCTCGAGGGCAATGCGCTGGTTGGAACGGAGGTCATATTTCGCGCGATGCCCAAGGGGCGTGGAGGCCGCCATTTCGGATCGAGACTGGTCTTCCACCCCGATGGCAGTCTGTTTGTTACCCTGGGCGACCGGGGTGACCGGCCCAGGGCACAGCGACTGGACGATCATGCGGGGTCGGTAATACACATCGATGACAAAGGGGCCGTACCGCCGAATAACCCGTTCGTCGGACGCAGCAGTGTAAATTCCGAGATCTTCAGCTATGGAAACCGAAACGTTCAGGGCGCTGCTATGCATCCGGTGACCGGTGAACTGTGGGCGCACGAGCACGGCCCTCAAGGCGGTGACGAGCTCAACGTCATTCGTGCAGGCGTCAACTACGGCTGGCCCGTGATCACCTATGGCGTCAATTACGGTCTGGGCACCAGCATCGGCGAAGGTACGCACAAGGAGGGTATGGCGCAACCGCTCCATCACTGGGTACCTTCGATCGCACCCTCGGGCATGGCCTTCTACACGGCCGACCGCTTTCCCAAATGGCGCGGTAATTTGTTCATCGGCTCCCTGAAATTCCGTCAGCTGGTGCGGTTGGAGCTTCGCGGCGAGGACGTCGTCCACGAAGAGCGGATGCTCCAGGACGTCCTCGGGCGCATCCGTGATGTCAGACAGGGACCAGACGGCTATCTCTACCTGCTTACAGACGATTCTGATGGTGTCATTGCCAGACTGGAGCCAGTAGAAAATTAAGACTGTGCCGTCTTTCTAAACTCGACCAAACAAAATTGTAAATGGGTAAGTCTCAAAGGTCTTTCTTGGGCCCTTTTTCAGCGCTTTAGTCGACGCTAATATGAATAAGCACTAAACGGCATTCTTGTGTACTTGAATGTCGTGTTCTGGCCGCAGAAACATGGAGAAACATGGTGTTGGAGAAACATGGTGTCAGAGCACAGTTTTCCCTTATATAAGCAGCAAATGTGCTCTGACACCCTTTAAATGTCAACTGGTCACGGACTGACACTGCGGACAGTAATAGATCGCCTGTCCGGATCCCTGTGAACGGTTGATCACGCTGCCGCACCGGTAGCAGGGCGATCCCGCCCTGCTGTAAACATGATGCCGTGCCTGTCTGAAGCTTGCGCCCTGCTCCATCAGGCTGTTGGCGCGCTCCAGGTCGTTGGTGATGCCGCCCGTCAAGTAGGATTGTTTCGCCAGCCCCTGCATGGCGTCAGCGAGTGCCTGCAGCGATTCCTCTTCAAGGTCCTTACCGCGGCTGCGCGGATCCAGGCCACAGACGAACAGTACCTCGCAGCGCAAGTAGTTGCCGAGGCCGGCTACGAACGACTGGTCGGTCAGTATGTTGCCGAGGCGCCGGTTGCGGAACTTGTCCGACGTGAGTCGTGCAACGATGTCATCCGGTGTCACCGTGCTGTCCAGTACGTCCGGGCCGAGCTTCGACAGGAAAGGGTGCTGTTCGAGTTGTGCGCTGTCCAGCACGGCGATGTCCGAGGCGCTGTAGAGCAGCGCGGAGCGGTCCTGGCAGTCGATTGCCATGCGTAACTGGCGGTTGCTGGACGGGTACTTGTCGGACTTGCAGCACCGCCAGCGGCCATAGAGCTGGTTGTGGCTGTAGATGAAGAGGTTCTGGCCGATGTGCATCACCATGGCCTTGCCGTGGGTGGCGATGCGGTTGATCTTCAAGCCGGTGAGACGGGATTCCCATGGCTTCAGCGGCTCCAGGCCAAAATAGAT
>JABDRC010000218.1 GCA_013041945.1 Halobacteria archaeon | reverse complement strand
CGCGTCTGCAGGATATCCTTCAACAGGATGACGTCGCGCTCCTGAATGTGCCGGCGGTCTTCGCGCAGGTGCAGCGTGATGCTGTCCGCACCGGCCTGTTCTGCTTCGATGGCCGCCTGCACGGGATCGGGATAAGGCGTCCCGCGCGCCTGTCTCAGGGTTGCCACATGGTCGATATTCACACCGAGTAACATTTATCCACCCGTTTCCATGCCGGTCTCGTTAGTGGTATCCGCCGGCGAACGCCGCAAGGGCGTCATCGATGCCAGTTGCTTCAGCACCGTGCGCGTTTTCAGGGGACGTGCACCCAGATAAAGCGACAGTGCAGCGCGCATCAGCCGGCGGGCCTCGCGGCATGCCCGGCGACCGTCAAGGCACTCGTCCGCCAGGGCCAGCAGACTGGCACCCTGCAGGTAGATGCCCTCACCGCCGGGCTGCCGGCAGCGCACGGGGCCCTGTTCAAGACGGTATTCGTATACGGCGGACGCATCGACGGCCGCGCCGGAATCGAACTCGCGGTCCAGCAGCAGGCCATAGCCCAGTTCCTGCAGCAGGTGCTTCTCGAAATAGCGCAGTGCCTGCTCCTCCGCCGCCCCGTCGAGGTCTTCGATCGCCCGCTCATAGGCAAAGAACAGGGCCGGGTGCGGGTCATGTCGCGTCAGCAGGCGCAGCAACAGCTCGTTCAGGTAGCTCACACACAGCACCTTGCGGCCGTCTCCGCTGACCGGCAGCGCACGGGCTTCGGCACCGGTCAGGGTGCCGAGGTCGCCGCGCAGGGTCCAGGACAGCAGCAGGGGCCGGAGCAGTTGCAACTCGCCGTAGCGGCGCGATTTCGGCGAACGCGCACCCCGCGCGACCAGCCCCACGCGCCCGTATGCAGGACTGAATACCTCGACCAGCAGACTCGAGTCCCGGTACGGATAACGGTGCAGCACCCAGGCGGGTTCCAGCGACACGCGTTCAACTGCGCCCATCGATGTTCAGCCCTCCGGAAACCTGATTCATATTCATCACTTTACCGGAAAAGGGCCCGATGTGCCCCGGCGAGTGAGGGACCGGCCTATTCAGTGTCGGTGTAACCAAGGCTGCGCAGTGCCCGCTCGTCGTCCGCCCAGCCCGCTTTCACCTTGACCCACAACTTCAGGTTCACCTTGCTGCCGAGCATTGCCTCGATATCCCGGCGCGCCTGTTGCCCGACCTCCTTGAGCAGCCGCCCCTGCCTGCCGATGACGATCGACTTCTGGCTGGCGCGCTCCACCCAGATCAGCGCATGGATGTGGACAATGCCGGGGTCGCGCACGAACGACTCGATTTCGACGGTCAGCCCGTAGGGCAATTCCCGCGCAAGCTTGCGAAACAGTTTCTCGCGGACCAGTTCGGCGACCAGAAAACGCTCCGACCGGTCGGTGATCTGGTCTTCCGGGAAATAGGGGGCCGAGACCGGCAACAGCGACTCGATACAGGCCTCCAGCTCCGGGATATTGTCGCCGCGCGCGGCAGAGATCGGAATAATTTCCGCAAACTGGCGTTTGCCGGACAGCGCCTGCAGGCCCGGCAACAGCGCTGCCCGGCTTTTCAGGAGGTCCACCTTGTTCACGGCCAGGATCACCGGGCATTTCACCGCAGCCAGTTTCTCCAGCACCAGGTCGTCATCCGCGGTCCAGTCCAGGCCGTCCACCAGGAAGACGACGACATCGACGTCCATCAGAACGCTGCTGGCAGTCCGGTTCATGTGCCGGTTCATGGCCCGCCCGCTGAACACGTGCATACCCGGCGTATCCACGTAGATCAGCTGTGCCGCTTCATGCGTCTTTATCCCCAGCACACGGTGGCGCGTCGTCTGCGGGCGCCTGGAAGTGATGCTGATTTTCTGCCCGAGTATGCGGTTCAGCAGCGTCGACTTGCCCGTATTCGGGCGGCCAACGAGGGCAATGTAGCCACAGCGGAATTCTTCGGGCACGGGTTCAGCCGGCCTCGAGTTGCCGGAGCATTTTACTGGCGGCTTGCTGCTCGGCATGCCGCCGGCTGGCACCCTCGCCGCGACATGGTTCATGCCCCGCGACTGAGCAGACCACCTCGAAATAGCGGGCGTGCGCCTTCCCGCTGATATCCAGCAGCGTGTAGTCCGGCAACTCGAGATGACGCGCCTGGAGATATTCCTGCAGTCGTGTCTTGGCATCCTTCAGCACCACCTCGTCGGACAGGCCGGCCAGCTTGTCCGCATAGAGACGCAGGATGCACTGGCGGGACTGCGCAAAGTCGCTGTCGAGGTAGATGGCGCCGAAGATGGCTTCGAGGGCGTCCGAGAGAATGGACTCCCGTCGATGGCCGCCGCTCTTGCGTTCTCCCGGCCCGAGCTGCAGGAAATCGCCGATACCGAGCTGTTTGCCGATCTCGGCCAGCGTTTCCCGGCGCACCAGACTGGAGCGCAGACGGCTCAGCCGCCCCTCCGCTACATGCGGAAAATTGTGAAACAGCTCGTCGGCAATGACGCAGCCAAGCACGGCGTCGCCCAGGAACTCGAGGCGTTCATTGTTGTTGTTGCCGGCACTGCGATGGGTCAGCGCCCGGCGCAGCAGTTCCGGATCGGAAAAGGTGTAACCCAGTTCCACTTCGAGCCGGGCCGCTGTCTGTATCAATACCTGTTCACCGTGACCTCTTTCTCGAAGTCCATGACAACATAGACATTGCCAAAGACGTGCTCGGTATGATCATAGGCGGCTGACACTGTGTAGGTGTTACCGACCGGTTTGATGACTACATCAGCCGGCGTTATGGTGGTCACGAAACTGATTTCGAAGCGGCGCTCCAGAAGCTTTCTGATCTCGCGGGGGTTGCTGAAACCTGATTCCGCTTCGAGGCCCTCCAGCGTCGAAACGACCTTGTAATAATCCAGATAGGCCGGCACCATCCGTAACGCCAGCAGCACGAAAAAACCGATCATTGCCAGGACAAGCAGCCACCCGATAGCCGTCATACCGCGCTGGTGAGTTCTAGAATGCATCTGTTATCTCCTGTTTCCCCAAGATTGATTTACAAGATTTTCATGCCAATTCGCCCGAATTCGACACCACCGTTTGCACTGTCCCAGTTCATCCATATTCGGAACGCCTTGCCGACAAGATTGGCCTCCGGTACTGCACCCCAGAAACGACTGTCGTTGCTGTTGTCACGATTGTCTCCCATGACGAAATACTCGCCGTCGGGCACCACGAACTCACCTTCCAGGCCGGGCGTCCTCGACATCACGAGAATATCATGCCGGACACCGTCAAGCTGCTCACTGCGCTTGCTGGCACCCGACATGGAAACACCCGATCCCTTGCCCACGTAGACGCCCGCCGGGACCTGGCCGATCGCCTCTCCGTCGATATAGATGACCTTGTTGAAATAGCCGACACGGTCGCCAGGCAGGCCGACAACGCGCTTGATGTAATCAACCGTGGGATCTTTCGGGTAACGGAACACGACCACGTCGCCGCGCTGTGGCTCGCCGATCTCGATAATCTTGGTATTCAGCACCGGCAGCCGGATACCATAGGAAAATTTGTTGACGAGAATGAAGTCGCCGACCAGCAGGGTCGGCATCATGGAACCGGACGGGATCCTGAACGGCTCGACCAGGAACGAACGCAACAGCAGCACGGCCAGTATGACCGGGAAAAACGACTTGCTGTATTCGACCAGGGTGGATTCCTTCAGCGCCAGTGCGACCTTGTCTGAATCTCCGGCCTCTCCCTTTGCTACCAGCTCATCGGCGCGCCGGCGCCGGCGGGGTGCAAACAACATGGCATCCACCGCCCAGGCCACGCCTGTAAACAGGGTTGCACCAACCAGAATTGTCGGAAAATCGATATTCATTCTTTCCTCATGTTCCAGAAATCTGACAGTTATTCATAATTGCTGAATTCGCCGTGAGCACTCATTCACTGTCAACGCGCAATACTGCCAGGAATGCGGCCTGGGGTATTTCGACCTTGCCGAACTGTTTCATGCGTTTTTTGCCGGCCTTCTGCTTCTCGAGCAGCTTGCGCTTGCGCGACACGTCACCACCATAGCACTTGGCGGTAACATTCTTGCGTAACGCCTTCACATTCGTGCGCGCAATGATGTGTGAACCGATCGCTGACTGGATGGCGACATCATACATCTGTCGCGGTATGAGCTCCTTCATTTTCGAGGCCAGCAGCCGTCCGCGCGACTGTGCCGCATCCCGGTGGACGATCAGCGACAGGGCGTCCACCCGCTCCCCGTTGATCAGTATATCCAGCTTCACCAGGGGGGCCGCCTGGAAACGGACAAAATGGTAGTCAAACGACGCATACCCGCGGCTGACCGATTTCAGCCGGTCGAAAAAATCCAGCACCACTTCACTCAGCGGCAGCTCGTAATTCAGTGAGACCTGGTTGCCAAGATACTGCATGTCCTTCTGCACCCCGCGCTTTTCGATGCACAGACTGATCACGCTGCCGACGTAGTCCTGCGGAACGAGGATGCTGGCGAGGATAATCGGCTCGCGAATCTCATCGATCTTGTTGACCGCCGGCAGGCTTGCCGGGTTATCGATCTTCAGCAGCTCGCCGTCCGTGGTCATGACCTCGTATATCACGGTTGGCGCAGTCGTTATCAGATCGAGATCATATTCCCGTTCGAGCCGTTCCTGCACGATCTCCATGTGCAGCATGCCGAGAAAACCGCAGCGGAAACCGAAACCAAGCGCCTCGGAGGTTTCCGGTTCATAGTGGAGTGCGGCGTCGTTCAGCCGCAGCTTCTGCAAGGCATCGCGCAGGTTCTCGTAGTCGTCCGAACTGACCGGATAAAGCCCGGCAAATACATTCGGCTGGATGGTCTTGAACCCGGGCAACGGCCCCGCCGCCGGTGCCCTGGCCAGCGTCAGCGTGTCGCCGACCGGCGCGCCCTCGATGTCCTTGATGCCGGCAATCAGGAAACCCACGTCACCGGCCACAAGCCGCTCGCGGGTTTCCTGTTTCGGAGTAAACACACCCAGCCGTTCGACCTGGAAATCGCGCCCGGTGGACATCACCCTGATCCGGTCACGCCGGCCAAGCTGCCCGTCCACGATACGCACCAGCGATATCACGCCGACATAGCTGTCGAACCATGAGTCGATAATCAGCGCCTGCAGGGGGGAGTCGGCATCGCCGCGCGGGTGCGGCACGCGCCGTATCAGCTCCTCGAGGAGATCCTCGACGCCTTCACCGGTCTTGGCGCTGACGCGGATGGCATCCTCGGCCTCGAGCCCGATGATCTCCTCGATCTCGCGGATGACGCGCTCCGGTTCGGCCGCCGGCAGGTCAATCTTGTTCAGCACCGGCACGACCTCCAGGTCCAGGTCGATCGCGGTATAGCAGTTGGCAACGCTTTGCGCCTCGACTCCCTGTGCCGCATCCACCACCAGCAGGGCGCCCTCGCAGGCGGCCAGGGAGCGCGACACCTCGTAGGAAAAATCCACATGTCCGGGCGTATCGATCAGATTGAGCTCGTAGACCTCGCCATTCATGGCCTGGTATTTCAATGACACGCTCTGTGCCTTGATGGTAATGCCGCGCTCGCGTTCCAGGTCCATGGAATCAAGCACCTGCTCGGCCATCTCCCGTTCGGTCAGCCCGCCGCACACCTGGATGAAGCGGTCGGCCAGGGTCGATTTGCCATGATCGATGTGCGCGATGATGGAAAAATTACGAACGTGCTGGATGTCAGTCATGAAGGCAGGGCGCTGGCCTGGTGCCGCCCTGTTCGGCGGACGGTGGTGTGGGATAAATTTGTTATTATACAGGAAGTTTCAGCCGCGTCACTCCACGTTCCCGGGTGCCTCGCCGGGACCGCTGCACCATTCACGCAACCGGTCCTCGTCGAGAAAATAGTGGCACAGCTCGTCTTCCCCGCCGGTCAGCACCGGTACCCGCGCACCGTAGCGCCTGGTCAGTTCCGGGTCCCGTTCAATGTCGACTTCTGACAGGTCAAATCCCAGTTCGTCCTGCAGCCGGTACAGCGCCACGGCCATGTCGGTACACAGGTGACAACCCCGCCGGACATAAACGGTGAGATGCCTGTTCAACTGTTTACTGCCGGTGCGCGGTACAGCCGGTCAACCCGCCCTCATGATTCGGGAATCTTCAGGGCCAGGAAGGTCGGGCTGCCGCCCCGCTGCACCAGTGCGGCGACCGACTTGCCGGCCGGCAGGTCGTCGATCAGGGACTGAAACTGCTGCGCACTCTTCACTGCCTGGTTGTCGATACTGAGGATGACATCACCCTTGCGCACACCGGCCCGCGAGGCAGCGCCGTCAACGATGCGTTCCACCACCACGCCATGCTCGATCTCGAGCTCCGCCATCAGCTCATTGTCCGGGTCGCTCACGGTAATCCCCAGACGGTTGGTCGTCTTCGTCTGCGGGCGTTCCACTCTTGCCTGGATATCGTCCTCGGGCAGTTCGCCGAGCTTCACCTTGAGAGTCGTCCTGCTTGAAGCACGTATGATCTCCACCGGGATCATCACGCCGACCTTGCTGCTGCCGACGATCGGCGGCAGGTTGGACGAATTAAGGACTTTCTTGCCGTCGAATTTGACGATGACATCACCTACCTCGATGCCGGCCGCCTCCGCCGGACTGTCCGGCAGCACCTTGGCGACCAGCGCACCGCGCGGTTGCTTCATACCGAAGGATTCGGCGAGATCACGCGTGACATCCTGGATCAGCACACCCAGCCAGCCGCGGCTGACCCGGCCGGTGGTTTTCAGCTGATCGGCCACGTCCATGGCGACCTCGATGGGTATGGCAAATGACAGGCCCATGTAACCACCGGTACGGCTGTAAATCTGCGAGTTCACGCCGACCACCTCGCCTTGCTGGTTGAACAGGGGTCCGCCGGAGTTGCCCGGATTGATGGCAACATCGGTCTGAATGAAGGGCACGTAGTTTTCACTCGGCAGGCTGCGGCCCTTGGCGCTCACGATGCCGGCGGTCGCCGAGTGGTCGAAACCGAACGGCGAACCGATTGCCAGCACCCACTGGCCGACCTCCAGATCACTCGATTTACCTATGCGTGCGACCGGCAGATCGGTGGCCTCGATCTTGAGCAGGGCAACGTCGCTGCGCTTGTCGATGCCGATAATCTCGCCCATGAGCTCGCGACGGTCACTCAGACGCACGATGATTTCATCCGCATCCTTGACCACGTGGTAATTGGTCAGCACATAACCGTCCCCGGAGATGATGAATCCGGAGCCCAGCGACTTGGCGTCACGATAGGACGGCCCGCCCTCGTCGCCATGCTCGAAGAAGTACTTGAACAGTTCGCCAAACGGACTGCCTTCCGGGAGATCCGGGATTTCGAGTCCCTCCGGCAGCTCCGGCATGCCGGTTGCGACCTTCTGGGTGGTACTGATATTGACTACAGACGGGCTGGTGTCCTTGATGAGCTGGGTAAAGCTTGGCAGGGCGTGACCTGCCTGCACAGCCTGCATGCAGCCCAGCAGGAACATGACCAGAAATGGCGTAAATCTTCTCACTGACAACATACTTGTGTTCTCCATAATGACACTGCTTCAGTCTACGGCCGTGGCACGGGTAGCTTAAGCCGGGCTCAGACCGTCGGCAATCGCGTCTCGCGACGCAACAGCACCGGCTGATACGATTCGTCTGTCCGGGTCGCGCGGCTGAACCGCCCGAGCCAGGCCAGCCCTGCCACGAAACCCGCGGTCGCTCCCGCCATGGCCGGCAGGTCCGTGGCCGTCCCTGCCAGGTATCCGCCGGCAAGCTGTCCGGCAATCGCACCGCCAAACAGGCCGGCCAGCGGCACGGCGTACACCGCGAGTGAGCCGCGCACCACACCGGATTCGGCGATCCCGATCACGACATGATCGCCGACCGCGGCATCGATCCTGTTGACCACGCGCAGGCGCATTCGTTTCCTGCCGAGCACTTTTGCGATGGCCCCTGTGCCGCAACCCTTGCGGGCCGAACAACCACCGCAGGTGGACTGTCGCTCGCTCTCGACCCAGGCAAATTCGCCTTCGACGTCCACGATATGCCCGCTTTCCTCGAGCATGTTACGAGGCGCCCTGTCGCCGGACGGACGTGGCGATCATCCTGACCGTTGCCGGCGGCACCTCGCCGACGACGGTCACCTGGTAACCGTCGACCAGTGCGCCATAGGCATTCATGGCACCCATGGTGGAGAGGCCGGTAAATGCATCAGTGTCCGGCAGCGCCCGCTCGATGTACACCGACACGGTGGCCATCCCGTCGCTGAACACCATGTGTTCGGCATCCCCGCCCTGCTCATGCAGGCGCCGGCGGCCGAAATCGGTCAGCATGAAGCCTGTCGGAAGCTCGCGGACCATCCAGCCGGGCATGCCGTAAGAGGAATCCTGCGCCGCGTTGATTTCGGTCTGGCGATGCCAGGTGTAGTCGTCGCCGGTCAATGAAGGCTGCAGGTCGCTGACCGGAATGTCGATACCGACATCCAGAGCGGTGAACTGGACCTGCTCGATAGTGGACCCGTCTTCACCGGTCAGGTCGGATCTCAGCAACATGCGTGAATCCTGCTCGATCCAGAAGCGGTAGCCGTAACGATATTCATCTTTCGGGATAACGGCAATGATGCGGGCGCGGTAGCCGATCATGTGGTCATCGCCCTTGTCCTGCAGCCGGTAATAACGCGAAATGGTGGCGAGATCCTCGGGTACATTGGGAAACGGCTGCGGCGACCGGCTGCGGCCGATCATGACCGACTTGTTGTCCGGCAGGATACAGGTCACAGACCGGTCGTCGCGCAGCACCTCCCGGGCACTGCCGGTCAGTGACACCAGGCGTTCACGCCGACCGCCATCGTCGACGCGATGAACGATGCGCATGACATCGAGCCTGCCGTCGTGCTGGTAGACAAATGTCCCGTCGTAATCGAGTGTCTTGAGGGCCTCGGACATACCGTGCAGCCACTGGCGCGCCGCATCCGCGGCAACCGCCTGGCTGCAGCAAAGCAGCAATGCAAGCAGCAGTGGTCTCACTTGATCATGCCCTGCCGTACCCCGGTGGATCTTGCGCACGGGTATCCGGGATCGATCATTCGACGTCCTCTTGACTCCCGGGTTGCTCGCCCTGACCCACGATACGCATGTAGGGCAGCATACCCCGCATGCCCCGGTTGACGGCGACTTCGTTGTGGTTGACCAGGTAGGCATCGAGGTCGCGGGCCGGTGTTGCCGGTAATGCAGCCGGGGGCGACCCTTCGGCCCGAATGTAATCCGCCGGCGCGGGCGCGGATGCCACGGCCGGTGCGGATTGCGGCGTGGTTTCACGAACAGACTGCAGTGACAGCACGGCAACGACGGCAACCGAGGCGGC
>JABDRC010000209.1 GCA_013041945.1 Halobacteria archaeon | reverse complement strand
TTTCCAGACTGTGGCGGATATCCGTTTCGAGCGCCAGGCGCTGGTTGGCGGCAACCGTCATGTCGGCCAGGTAGAACTGGTGCCTGTTGCCGCCGTCTTTCTTGGCCTGGAACATCGCCACATCGGCGTATTTCATCAAGGCAGTGACATCGTGGCCATCCTGGGGGTACATGCTGATACCGATACTCGCACCCAGGAAAACCTCGCGACCCGAAACATCGAATGGCCTGGCCATGGACTCGAGGATCCGCCGCGCAATCTCCGGCACGATCATGGTGTTATCGAGGTCTTCCAGGACGATGGTGAATTCATCACCTCCCAGACGCGCGACCGTGTCTCCCTTGCGTGCAGCCGCCAGCAGGCGCTCTGCAACCTGCTGCAGCAGGTCATCACCGGTCGGGTGACCGAGTGAATCATTGATTTTCTTGAAGCCGTCGAGATCGAGGAACATCAGGGCAAGCGAGCGACCGCCACGCTCGCAATGCTGCAGGGCGTGTGTAAGCCGGTCGCTGAACAGGAACCGGTTTGGCAGGCTGGTCAGTGCGTCATGGTGTGCCATGTGGTCGAGGCGCTGCTGGGAATTATGGCGTTCGGTAATATCAAGAATGATGGCAACGAATACCCGGTCGCTGCCGGAGCTGGAGAGTTGCAGGTTTACCTCAACCGGGTAACTCGTGCCGTCCTTGCGCTGGTGTACGGTTTCGAACTGCAGGAGTTGTTCAGTGCCGTTCAGCAGCGGTTCGATCATTTGACGAAACTGCTTTTCCGTATATTGCGGCTTGATGTCCACGGGTGTGATTTGTCGCAGTTCTTCCATCGAGTAGCCGAGGTTGTCACGTGCGCCCAGGTTGACGTTCAGGAACCCGAGTGACTGCGGCTCGAACATATAAATTTCGTTAAGGGACGTCTCCAGAATTTGGCCAAGACTATTGGCCTGTTCCCGGTGATACCGGTCAAGCTGCAGCTGGGTCCGCTGGCGCTCACTGAGGCTCGCCGTCAGCAGCAATGCGGCAATCGAGGCCACGCCCATGAATGCCTGCATCAGCAACAGGGATTCATTGATGTCCGCGCGTACGAAGGGCCCGCTGCCGCCAACCGTTCCTGTCACGGCACTGGCCGCGACCAGGAACAGGCCGAGAGTGACACCCTGCTTGCCGAAACGCACCGCGGCCCAGATAAGAGTGGTCAGTGGCAGAAAGGCAAGCGGGTAGTGGTTGACGGCCAGCGGCGAGCTGCGGCCGAATACCAGTTGTGTGACCAGCAGTGTGGATAGCAGCAGGAATACCGCTTCGAGTGTGCGCTGGGCTGACCAGTCGAGCCGCGGGCGTGATTGCCACGCCAGCAGCAGGGGCGCGAACAGCATGACACCGCCGGTATCGCCCAGCCACCAGGTCAGCCAGATGGCCGAAAATTCCGGCCTGGAGGCCAGTCCGGAATCCAGCAGCGTCGTGGTGCCGACCGTCGCGCTGATCATGGTTGCGGCCAGTCCGCCGCCGATGATCAGTACCAGCACGCCTCGCAGGGTATCCAGCGGGTGTTCATCCCGTACCAGTTTCTGTACCAGCAGTGCCCCGGCCACCGCCGCCAGGGTATTGCCGGTGGCAATACCAAGGGCAGGTACCAGCGGCAGGTCGGCAATTAGATCGACTGCGAAGGCGCCGGCCGCAATGGCGGGCCAGAGACGAATGCCGAATATCAGCAGTGCAGCCAGGGCAATGCCGCTGGGCGGCCAGACGGCCGTGACATTATCGTGCACGATGGCCAGCTGCAGGCCCAGCTCGGCTGACAGCACATAAAGGATAAAGGTGCCAAGACCGGCCAGGATCAGGCGCAGCGTGGATTGCGTATCTTGCGGATTGCTATCCATGAAATCCTTTTCACAAATAAACACAGGCCAGGCGGTGCCCGGCGTCTATCGTTATGCATCGACCATCGGGCACAGTTCTTGACTGAATCCAGGGTCGTGCCAGTGAAATACAACTTGCCTTGCAGCTGTTTCAGGAGGGATTAACCCACTGATTTCATGTAAAATAAGAATTCAGACCAGGAATCCCGCATGTCCACCATCACCATCCCCAGGGCCGCTACCGCCCTGTACGACTACCCGAAGTACTGGGCCGAGTGTTACGGCAGCAGCAAGTTCCTGCCCATGTCACGGGCGGAGATGGACGCGCTCGGCTGGGATTCCTGCGACATCATCCTCGTCACCGGTGATGCCTATGTCGACCAGCCGTCCTTCGGCATGGCGGTCATTGGCCGGTTGCTGGAGGCGCAGGGTTTTCGGGTCGGTATCATCGCGCAGCCCGACTGGCAGTCGAACGCGGCCTTCACTGCACTCGGCCGGCCAAACCTGTGTTTCGGTGTGACCGCCGGCAACATGGACTCGATGATCAATCGCTATACGGCCGACCGCAAGCCGCGCTCGGACGACGCCTATACACCGGGCGGGCAGGGCGGCGCGCGCCCGGATCGCTGCTCGCTGGTGTATGCGCAGCGCTGTCGCGCGGCGTATGCGGATGTGCCGATCGTGCTCGGCGGTATCGAGGCCTCGCTGCGGCGCATTGCCCACTACGACTACTGGCAGGATGCCGTGCGCCG
>JABDRC010000205.1 GCA_013041945.1 Halobacteria archaeon | reverse complement strand
GCCATATCTACAGCGGACCCATCGTCAACGTCTCTGCACGCCCGACGCGTCGCATCGACATGGTGTTCGGCATCGGTTACGAGGATGATATCCGCAAGGCGAAGCAGCTGATCGAGGCGGCATTCGCGGCGGACGAGCGCATTCTCAAGGACCCGCCCCCCGCCGTGGCCATGGCCGAACTGGCCGACAGCAGCGTCAACTTCAACGTCCGGCCCTGGGTCAAGAGCGCCGACTACTGGGCAGTGCGTTCCGATCTGATGGAACGTATCAAGCTGTCGTTCGACGACAACGGCATCAGCATCCCCTATCCGCAGCGGGATGTTCACATGCACAACGTCGCCTGAGCGGTTTGTTCGTATAAACATCTGGCCACGGAATCCACGGAAGGACACGGAAAAAACGAAAAATAGCTACCCGGTCTGTGTATATTTCGTCATTGCGAGCGACGCAAAGCATTCTCCTGATATGGAATCAGTGAGTTAGAGATTGCTACATCACCTCGTTTCTCGTAATGATGCAGAGATCGCGGTACTGGCGAAGCCATCATTAATTATTTTTCCGTGTCCTTCCGTGGATTCCGTGGCCATTAATCGGTTTATTTCCAGCCGCGCCGGATATACCGCTGCCTGCCACCTGGTTCACCTATTTCGATATACTGCATGCCCATGACTGCAGCAGACAGCATACTGCATTGCCGCTGGATCGCACCGGTCGAACCGGCCGGTACAATACTCGGGCATCACAGCCTGGTCGTCCATGAAGGCCGGATCCTGGATATCCTGCCGAGCGACCGGGCGCGCGAGCGGTACACATCCGATATTGAACATGAACTCGACGGCCACCTGCTGATTCCCGGCCTGGTCAACGCGCACACCCATGCGGCCATGACGCTGCTGCGCGGGCTCGCCGATGACCTGCCGCTGCTCGAGTGGCTCAACGGGCACATCTGGCCGGCCGAGTCGCGCTGGATCAACGAGGAATTCGTCCATGACGGCACGCAGCTTGCCATGGCCGAGATGCTGCGCTCCGGCACCACCTGTTTCAATGATATGTATTACTTCCCGGATGTCACCGCGCGCGCGGCGGCCGGTTGCGGCATACGTGCCTCCGTCGGCCTGATCGTGCTCGACTTTCCCACCGTGTGGGCCGGGGACGCGCAGGAATATATCTCCAAGGGCATCGACGTGCATGACCGGTACCGTACCGATCCCCTGATCAGGACACAGTTCGCGCCGCATGCCCCCTACACGGTGTCCGATGAGCCGTTACAGCACATCCGCACACTGGCGAATGAACTCGACATCGGCATACACATGCACGTTCACGAAACCGCTGAGGAAGTGGACAAGGCGGTAGAGACAACCGGCCTGCGCCCGCTGGCGCGTTTGCACACGCTGGACATGATTGCGCCGGACATGCTGGCGGTACACATGACCCAGCTGACGACGCAGGAAATCGACGACTATGCCGCAAGTGGCGGCCACGTCGTGCATTGCCCCGAGTCCAATATGAAACTGGCGAGCGGGTTCTGTCCGGTCACCGCCCTGGCAGCGGCCGGGGTCAACGTGGCACTGGGTACGGATGGCGCTGCCAGCAACAACGATCTCGACATGCTCGGTGAGATGCGCACTGCCGCCCTGCTCGGCAAGGCCGTCAGCGGCGATGCCAGCGCGCTGCCGGCCCATGAGGTACTGCAGATGGCCACCCTGAACGGGGCCCGCGCGCTTGGCCTGGCGGATGAGACCGGCTCGCTGGTCAGGGGCAAATGGGCCGACATGACGGCCGTCCGCCTCGATACCCCCGAGACACAACCGCTGTACGATCCGGTCTCGCAACTGGTCTATGCCGGCGGACGGGAACAGGTCACGGATGTCTGGGTCGCCGGCCAGCACCTCTTGAAAAACCGCCGCCTGACCACGCTGGACGGTGATGATATCCTCGACCGTACCCGTGCCTGGCAAGGCAATATCGGAAGTCAGCAATGAGTGAAACCCCGCACAACGTCGATCCCGACGAGATCAGGAAGTTCGAGCGACTGGCCAGCCGCTGGTGGGATCCCAACAGCGAGTTCAAGCCCCTGCACGACATCAACCCGCTGCGCCTCGACTATATCGACCGGCTTGCCCCGGTTGCAGGATTGCGCGTGATCGATGTCGGCTGCGGCGGCGGACTGCTTGCCGAGGGCATGGCGCAGCGCGGCGCCACGGTGACCGGCATCGACATGGGCAGGACGCCATTGAGCGTCGCACGCCTGCACCGGCACGAATCCGGACTGGAGATCGACTACCGGCAAACCACCGCCGAACAGGTGGCACAGGAAGAACCGGGCACCTATGACGTGGTCACCTGCCTGGAAATGCTGGAACATGTGCCGGACCCCGCAGCCACGATCGCGGCCTGCGGGCAATTGATCACGGACGATGGCCATATCTTCCTGTCAACCATCAATCGCAACCCGAAGGCCTGGCTGTTTGCCGTGGTCGGTGCCGAATATCTCCTGCACCTGCTGCCGAAAGGCACCCACGACTACAGCAAGTTCATCCGTCCTTCCGAGATGGAGGCATGGGCCCGTGCCGCCGGACTGCAGCTGAGCGACCTGACCGGCATGAGCTATAACCCGCTTACACGGGAATACCGCCTGGGCAGCGACGTCTCGGTGAACTACCTGGCCTGCTTTCGCAAAGCCTGATGTCTGCGTTCCGCCCCACGCCGGCTGCCGGCGCCATCCGTACCGTGCTGTTCGACCTGGACGGCACCCTGCTCGATACCGCACCGGACCTGGCCGATGCCCTGAATACCGTGCTGGAAGAAAACGGCCGGGCTCCCCTGCCCTATGCACATATCCGCCCGGTCGTTTCGCACGGCGGCATCGCGCTGATCGATCTCGGCTTCGAACTGGAACACACCGATCCGCAGTTCGAGGCCCTGCGCACGCGGCTGCTGATGGTCTACCGGGCCAACCTGTCCCGCAAGACGCGTCCCTTTCCCGGCATGCTCGAAGTGCTCGAGCAGCTGGAGGCGCGCGGCATCAACTGGGGCGTCGTGACCAACAAGCCCGGCTGGCTGACGGACCCACTGCTGCGCGACCTCGACCTGTTTGAGCGCGCCGCCTGTGTTGTCAGCGGTGATACGCTGGATGAGCGCAAGCCGCACCCGGCTCCCATGCTGCATGCGTGCGAGCAGGCCGGCTCGCAACCGGCACAGTGTGTCTACGTCGGCGATGCACAACGCGATGTCGAGGCCGGTATCAACGCCGGCATGCATACACTGGTGGCGTTGTTCGGCTACATACCGGAGGGTGATGATGCGCATGCCTGGCAGGCCGACGCCTCGATCAGCGCCCCGGGCGAATTGCTTGACTGGCTGGACGGCCGCTGAACCCGTCCGGTGCTTGGTGCTATGATGGCCCACCATGCCCGCTGAATTCCTCTTTATCCTGCTGCCGGCGCTGGCCAGCGCCGCCGTGTTCGGTGCGCTGGTCGCTTTCCTGCTGTTTTCGGGAAAACTGTCCCGCCTGCGCAACGAGTGCGCAAAACTCGAGATCAGCCTGGAGCTCGAACGCAAGGCGATGGACGTACAGCACCAGTCCATGCAGCAGCTCAACAGCCAGCTGAAGGACAGTTTCAACGCACTGGCCGCCAATGCCCTGCAAAGCAACAATGCGCAGTTCCTGCGGCTTGCCCGGGAGAACCTGGAGCAATTTCATATCAAGGCCGAGGGCGAACTCGAAAAGCGCGAAAAGGCGGTCGAGAACCTGGTCAAGCCGATCCGCGAGGCCCTGGACAAGACCGAGAGCCAGGTGCGCAAGATGGAGAACGAACGCCAGCAGGCGCATGGCGCACTCACCAGGCACCTGGAAACCATGGCGGAATCGCACCGCCTGCTGCAGAACGAAACGCGCAACCTGGTGCAGGCACTGCGCCGGCCGGAAGTTCGCGGGCAGTGGGGCGAACTGACGCTGAAACGGCTGGCGGAACTCGCCGGCATGGTCGAGCACTGCGACTTCATCGAACAGGAAAGCCAGCAAACCGGCCAGGGTACGCAGCGACCGGACATGGTGATTCGCATGCCCGACCGGCGCGAGATCGTGGTCGATGCCAAGACGCCGCTGGATGCCTATTTGTCCGCAGTCGAAAGTACGGATGATGAACAGCGCAAGCATCACCTGATACGCCATGCACGCAATGTCCGCGCCCGCATCCGGGAGCTGTCGGCCAAGGCCTACTGGCAGCAAATGAAATACAGCCCGGAATTCGTGGTGCTGTTCATTCCCGGCGACCAGTTTCTCAGCGCGGC
>JABDRC010000148.1 GCA_013041945.1 Halobacteria archaeon | reverse complement strand
TAACTTGACGGAGTGACTCAGGGCGTGAAGTGGCCGATCTCGGAAGTACAGACTGCTGATAAAGTATGATGGGGAATATTCTCTGAACGTCCGTTTAAGCCCCAACACCGGTCGTTCAGACGTCCTGTCAGCTGACCAGTATTTACTTTCCCATTTACGATGCTTGGCGTGGTTGATATGCCTATAAATATGCTGTTGATTCTATGAACGGCGTGAAAAGAATCTTTCCCATTAATGGCTATTTACGGGGTATATATTGGTGTGAATAATTCGATTAAAATAACATAATGAAAATATTTGTTCTTGTTCTATTCTCTTTACTGATTGTCGAACACACACACGCTGAACAAAGGCTGTGGGATATTCGGCTGGGAGATCCTTGTGACAATATAGCAGAGACAGAAAGTCAGCTGGGATCTCTTAAGTTATCTATTGATACTGAGGAAGGAGTCAGTAAATATTCTGGGACTCATGATGGGATGAACGCAATAATCGTATATCGATGTGTTAAGGGACTACTGGTTGAGCAAAAGATTATTGTAGCTGGCATTTCTCTAGACGAAGCCAACCAATTTGCCAATGAACAACAAATAAAACTTGCCGAACGATTTGGCGACCCCATACATAATGGCTTGGATCTTGGTTTCTGGGAAAAGTTAATATTTGGATTTATGGGAGCGGATCTGGATTACCTTACCAGAGTCATCGTCTGGGGGAGAGCGAAGCATGATGCAATGCTATTGATCAATGATGTAGGCACCAACTTGTGGCAAATAACCATTTCTCAGGGTAGTTCTAAAACAGAGTATATTTTAAATTCATAGAAAGGCGATCAGCCGGGCTTGCGTTTCATCTGAGGCTTGTGATGTCCGCTTTTGGCTAGGAATGGAAGTCTTGGAAATCACATCGGATGGCTGCTTCGGGTCGCGAGGAGAAGTTGCTGAGAGAAAGCCGAATGGCTGCTTCCGAAATTTAGCCCATATTTTCCATTGCAGATGTTTCGCAACGGGTGTCTGCAGGGCGACAGCAGGTATCTGCTGACTCGCCATGAGACCGGGATCAGCCGGTCAGGTCTTGCGGTGAAAATACGACCAGCCTTTGCCCGGGGACCGGTCATTCGGGGTTACATGATAAATACCACGCCAATCGCCGTTCCGAGCGTGGCCAGCAGGCCCGGCAGGATGACCTTGCGCAGTGCAATCGAGCCCATGCCGAGTACGATGCCGCCTTTGACAAGGGTGTTTGAGACGGCTGCCAGCACAATTCCGCGTGCTGCCGTGTTCAAATCAAGATCCTGGGTGTCGCGGCTTAGTTCAGCCAGCGACAGGGTGATGGCGTCAACATCAGCCAGACCGGAGGCGATGCTGGAAACGTAGATCCCGGTGTTGCCGAAATACAGTCTTGCCGCATTGGCAGCCAGCAGTATCACCGCATAGATCATGCCGAAGGTAAGTGCCGGTCCCAGCTCGAACGGATTCGTGAACCTGTCGTGTTCTTCCTGCTTGCCCGTGGACTGACTCCTGTAGAGGTAAATGCAGTATGCCGCGCTGACGAACAGGGCCGCAGTCAATGGAATCCATACAATGCTAAGCAATGCCTGGTTGATGACCGCCACTTCCACCATTACGCGTACGAACATAACGCTCCACGCCAGCAGAATCGCCATGGCAAACGGCCGCTCCAGCCCGGTAATATCGCGACTGCGCTGTGAAAAACTGAGCGTGACGGCCGTACTCGAGGCCAGTCCGCCGAGCAGCCCGGTCAACCCCACACCGCGCTGCGCCCCGACAATCTTGATGAGCAGGTAACCCAGAAAACTGATGCCCGAGATAAAGACAACCATCAGCCAGATTTTATAGGGCACCAATACGTCGAATGGTGGAGGTCCGTAACTGCGGGATGGCAGGATGGGCAGGATTATCAGCGTGATAACAGCAAAGGTCAGGGTGGCATAGACATCTGACTGGCTGATGTTGCGGACAAGCATCCTCGTCTGCAGTTTGAGCTCCAGCAACACCGTCATAGCCACGGCCAGGGCAGCTGCAAGGGCCACTTCACCCCGGAAACAGAGCGCACCTGCCAGCATCGTGGCCACCGCTGCCACCTCGGTAGTCATGCCGATGTTGCCCTCGCGAACGGTCGAGAGATAGGCAATCATGACCAACCCGCCGATGATTGCCGCGATGACCCCGAATACCAGGGCTGATTCCATTTGTTCGGAGAGAAAGGCGGCCGTACATCCGATCAGGGCCATGAAAGCGAAGGTTCGTGTACCACCGAAAGATTTTTCTTCCGGGTTTTTTCTCTGGTAGGCATATTCCCGCTGTAACCCTACCAGCAGGCCGATCAGCAGCGCCGCACCGAAACGGTAGAAAATATCGATTTGCTCTGTCCCGGGTGTCATTGTTGCCACATTGTATTCATTGCAGGTCCCGTATCAATGTATTCGTGTGCCTGTTGATCGCCCGCACAGCTTGCCGGGAAATCCGTCCTGTAAGCCTCAGGCACGGGGTTCCCGCCCATAATGTACCTTTTCACACCATGCTTTAGCAATCGAACATCCGGTCCCGGAAGAGAGCAGGGTGTCGGGGCGCATTGACGACCAATTCTACTAATAAATGTGCTCCGCCACCCATTTCTGGTATATCTGGCAGCCAGTGGATTGCGATCAACCGCCCGGCCAAACAGGAACGTGTAATTAATGAATCTCTGGTCAAACATCAGGACCCGGGCGCATCAATTCGGCCTGCGCCAGGTGCCCACCTGGTTTGAAACCTCCGAATCGGTTATCGACCAGTTTCAGACCATCGGAAAGAAACTGAAGATTCTCAAGTTCATTCCGAATCCTTTCCCTTTTTATGACTGGATCATGGGTTTCTACGAACGCGAGTCCAATCGCGAGGCGCTTCGCGGACCCATACTGGAGCGGTCTCGCAAGATTCTGGATGTAGGCGTCGGCACGGGCTATCTGCTCAGTCGACTGGTGAAGGTGACCGGGGAAGGCCAGGAAATTATCGCCGTCGATTTGTCCCCACAGATGCTGAAAGACTCCGAATCCTACCTGTCCAGGCATGATCAGTTGACGTCCCGCATCAGTTTCGAGCTGGCGGATGCCAGAAAATTACCCTGGGAAGACAACACCTTCGACCTGTACGTTTCCAGTTACCTGTTCGACCTGTTGCCCGAGCCGGAACTCATACAGGCACTGCATGAAATGGAGCGGGTGCTTGAGCCTGACGGGTACGCGATCCTGATCACCATGACGACCGAGCTCGACGAGCTGCCGTGGTTCAGGAAATCAGTCTATCGACTGATGAATGAATTCTATTGTCTCGGTTATCACAAAGGGCGATGGAACCCGGTATGGCGTTTCCTGTTTGCAGGTTATGCGCCGCACTGCCGGCCGATCGCATTGGGCGCCTGTTTGCGGAAAATGGACAATCTGGTGTTGTCCTATACCAAGCTGAGCCGCGTCTCCCTGTTCCCGGTCCGTATCTACTACGTCCGCAAGGGACATGGCTAGACCCGCACTGTGGTGGCGGGTATTCAAGGCTGCCTTGTGCAGCCGGTCCAACCGACAGTTCTACGACCGCATAGCGCCGGTTTACGAGGAGGTCTTTGTAGAGCATGAACAGCACGCTGACAGGATGGTTGAACTGCTGCAAACGAACCTTGCCGGCCAGGCAGACGCAACCCGGGTGCTTGATATCGGTTGCGGGACCGGCCTGTTGACTCGCAAGCTGGCAGACAGGGGATTTGATGTAACGGGCCTCGACATTTCATTCGAGTCTCTTCGGCTGATGCAACAATCTGCAGCCAATGTACATGCGGTGCATGCGGAAGGCGCCCGGCTGCCCTTCACGGATGAAGCATTTCAGGCAATCGTCGCTCTCGGTTCATGGCGGCATTTCCCGGATCCCCGGCGCGTGATGAAGGAAATTGTCCGCACACTCGGGCCCGACGGGTTGCTGGTTATTGGTTATTTCCCCCCGTCACTGGGCGGCGCCATCCATCAGGGTCGTGGTGTCTGGCGGAAAATGATGACCCGTCTCTACCAGGGGGCGATCAGGCGGCTGGGCTATGTCGATCGTACGGACCTGTCACTGGAACCGCAGACGATAAACCTGGCCAGCAACTATTTCGTTGAGGTCCGGACGGTAACTTCCGGTGAATACTGGCATCTTGTCGTGGCACGGGGACAACAGCAGCCCGGCGCTATGCCTGCAGGTAAAAAAATCGATAAATCCAGTACATCGACCCATTCATTCCCTTGTCTGGCCATCCAGCGGCCAGCCGTGGATAATACGCGCACATTTTTCAAGTAATCAGGACGAGGAGAACAACTATGCGGGTTATTCTGTTGGGTGGGCCGGGCGCCGGTAAGGGCACCCAGGCAAATTACATCAAAGAGAAATACGGTATTCCCCAGATCTCGACCGGTGACATGCTGCGTGGCGCGGTCAAGGCCGGCACGCCGCTGGGTGTCGAGGCCAAGAAGGTGATGGATGCGGGCGGACTTGTTTCCGACGACATCATTCTGGGTCTGATCGACGAACGCCTGAAAGACGACGATTGCAAGAACGGTTACCTGTTCGACGGCTTCCCGCGCACCCTGGCGCAGGCCGATTCGCTGAAAGACCAGGGCGTCCCGGTCGATGCCGTGGTCGAGATCGATGTCGATGACGACGAGATCATCCGGCGCATGAGCGGCCGTCGCGTTCACCTGGCTTCAGGGCGGACCTACCATGTCGTGTTCAACCCGCCGAAGGAAGAGGGCAAGGACGACGAGACCGGTGAGCCGCTGATCCAGCGCGATGACGACCAGGAAGCGACCGTGCGCGAACGTCTGAGCGTCTACCACGAGCAGACCGAGCCGCTGATCGACTACTATTCGAAATGGGCGGATGCCGGCGGCGACGGCGCACCCCGCTACGTCAAGATCAACGGCATCGGCAAGGTGGATGAAATCCGCGACGCCATCTTCGCCGGTCTGGACGGCTAGCTGTAGCCTGTGTCCCGCTAAAAAGGCCGGCATTGCCGGCCTTTTTTTCCCTCAATTCTTGCAGGGTTGTCTAGTACCTCCGTACCACTATTAAATGGACGGGATTAACTGATACACTCGTTCGATGTCAATTATGTGACGTCCTGGGCGTCGATTAGCGGGTGAATGGCCGATTTTACCGTTTGTGCTGGCACGATGTGGCGGGCTAACGGTCAGGCAGCGCCAACCCCGTTTTGGTATCAGCCATCAAGAAATAATAACAGGGCGGTATGTCCTGCGCGTTGCACAGGCATGTACCGGAGACGATATGGTTGCGGGTACTGACAGACCGGAGGCGATCAATCCAGGCAGCGGACGCAAGCTGCTGCAGTTGCTGTCTTCACTGCGCAACTCGCCTGCCGGTGACCTCGTCTACCGCCAGGTCGAGGCGATTCTCGATGAGATTACCTCCAGTCATCTCAAGGCGGAAATCGCCTACGCAAGCTTCCTCAACGTCCTGCTGGAAGCCTTCAATGCCCACCAGACTCCCGGCAGCACCGAATACCTGCAGGTGAAACTGCTGCAGGCACGTTTGCAGCCGCCCCTGACGCCGACCGAACTCGATATCCTCGGCGGTTTTATCAATCAATGCGGTGACCAGATTCGTGGTGCCGACCTGCTGGAGCCGGACGTCATGCTGCACGCGGTTGCACCGTTACTGGCGGCCTTTGGCATTGACGCGGTCGCGGCCCCGGGCGATGACTTTCCCGAAGTTGAATCCTTCGCCGATACGGTCGACTTCTCGGCGCCGTCCGCCGCTGATGACGCGGAGTTCGAGCTGGCAGACGAGACATCGGCCGCCGCCGCTCTGCCCGACACCGATGAGGGCGAAGCGGCGGATATCAGCCCGGTCATTCCGGCAGGCCAGGACCTGAATGCCATCAATCGCAGTGAACTGGAGGCGCGCCGCGACGATATCGAGAAACTGCAGGCAACGCTGGCCGACCAGGTGCAGCAAACCATCGGTACCAACGAGGAATTCGGCGTGGTGCTGGAGGATGTGCTCGATGACCTGCGCGAGGTCGAGGATGTCGGCGAACTCGAAAACATGCGCTGGACGATAATCCGCGAGGTGGAAAAGATGCTGTCGGGACACAATGACCTGGCCGACAAGCTCGACAGTACCCATCACTACCTGCAACTGTTCGAAACCGACAGCCGCGAACTCAGTGACGAACTGACGCGCGTTCGTCTGCTCAGTCTGACCGATGAGCTGACCGGTCTGCCCAACCGCCGTGCATTCATGCGCCGCCTGGAAGACGAAGTGGCGCGTGTGCAGCGCTACGGCTTTCCGCTGTCATTCGTGCTGATCGATCTCGATCATTTCAAATCGATCAATGACGATTACGGTCATGCCGCGGGTGACGAGGTGTTGCGCGTCTACTCGAAAAACATCCTGTCGATCTTTCGTCACCATGACATGGTGGCGCGTTATGGCGGCGAGGAATTTGCCGTGCTGTTGCCGAATACCGACTCCGACGGCACGGTGCGTGCACTCAACAAGGTCCGCCGCCGGGCGAACGAGACCCGCTGGCAGATCAACGGGACGGTGGCCGACGTACCCACGTTTTCCGCCGGCGTGTCACTGTACAAGCCGGGTGAGTCATCCGGCGCGTTCATCGAGCGGGCCGACAAGGCCCTGTACCGGGCCAAGCGCCTGGGCCGCAACCGGATCGAGCTGGACATGACCTACCACAAGGAAAGCAGCGAAGACACGCCGCGCCGCCGCAGTTCTGACGGCTGAATTCCATCCGCCACAGGCTGTATAATTCAGTAACACATTCACAGCAGGAGCAGTATGCATGGCGACCATAGACCTCACCGCGGATAACTTTGACAAGACGATTACCGGGAATGATATTGTCCTGCTGGATTTCTGGGCATCCTGGTGCGGTCCCTGCAAGCAGTTTGCGCCGGTATTCGAGGCCATGTCCGATTCCCACCCGGAGGCCGTGTTCGCCAAGGTCGACACCGAACAGGAGCGCGAACTGGCCGGCCACTTCCAGATCCGTTCGATCCCGACACTGATGATCTTCCGCGAGCAGATCATCGTCTTCTCGCAGCCCGGTGCACTGCCGCCGGCCGCACTGGAAGATATACTGGAAAAGGTGGCCGCACTCGACATGGATGACGTGCGCAGGCAGGTCGCGGAACAGGCGGGCAGCGACGGAGCCACGGCATGAGATACCCCGTTTTCCTGTTGCTGGCCTGCCTGGTGCAGTCGAATGTACTGGCGGACGAGGAAGAGCGCCGCTATAACCTGATTCGCCTGCAGGCGGAGCGTGCCGAGCAGGTCCCCAACGATACCATGCACGTGAGCCTGAATACCTACGGCGAAGACCGTGATGCGGCGCAGCTGGCGGCGCGTATCAACGCCGACATGGCGTGGGCGCTCAAGCAGGCGGGGATGTACAAGATGGTGAAGGCCCGGACCGGGAGTTACCGGACCTGGCCGGTCGAGCGCGACAAGATACTTACCAAGGGCTGGCGCGGGCAGCAGAACCTGGAACTCGAAAGCACCGATATCGAGGCGCTGAGCGAACTCGCCGGCGTTATGCAGGAAAAACTCAAGATCAATTCCATGCGCTTCACGGTCTCCGACAAGCAGCGTGAGGCGGCGGAGAACCGCCTGATCGAACAGGCGCTGGATGCCTTCAAGGAGCGTGCGCGCATCATACGGGTCAACCTGGAGGCCACTGGCTACCGGCTCGTGGATGTCAACGTCGGCACCGCCGCCCAGCATCCGCCGATCCGTTACCAGGCGCGCATGGCGACGGCGGATATGGCGGAATCCGCCGTGGCGGTCGAGGGCGGGGAGAGCAATATCCGGGTGACGGTCAGCGGGACGATTGAACTGGTGGTGCCCTGACCTTGACGGTCCTGCATCGCTGCGCTTAAAGCCGCCGCTACCGCAAGCGCAGGCAATCGCTGTTCGCTTCAGTCCTCCACCAGGTTCGGTTCGCCGGTCCACGGCGCCAGTTCCCGACGTGCCGCATCGCGCAGGTCCACGGCGACCTGCCAGCCCGTGCCGGCCGGCTGTATCGGCGGCAGGATCGTGACCTGCAGACGACCGCGGCGCGGGAACCACTCGGAACCGCGAATGATCCTGCGTGCGCCGCTGATGGCAACCGGCACGACCGGAATGCCGGCGCGCGCCGCGGTGACGAAGGCACCCATGCGAAACGGCTGCAGTCCGTCGAAGGTGGTGAAGGTGCCTTCCGGGAAGAACACGATGGACTGTCCGTTGCGCGCCTTGTCGGCGATCCGGCCGACGTCGCTGGTGCCCTTGCTGGCATTGAAACGGTCGACGAACTCCACCCCGAAACGTTCCAGCAGGATGCGCGCCGGCGCAATGCGTGCCAGTTCACCCTTGACGATGAAGTGGATCGGCACGTCCAGTGCGGCCGTAACGATGAAGCCGTCCAGGTAGCTGGCGTGGTTGACGACGATGATCTGCGGGTTGTGCAGGTCCAGGTGTTCATGGCCCTGCACCTTCAGCGGTGTAAAGGTCAGCAGGAACAGCGAGCGCGCGCACCAGTGCGCCATTTT
>JABDRC010000203.1 GCA_013041945.1 Halobacteria archaeon | reverse complement strand
AAATGGGGCGGCGGGCCGCTGCTGGCCGTCGACTGCGGCAGGGATGTCCAATTCGCCGGTGAGGAATCCATTGGTGTGTATGCCTCCTCGGACTGGGCCGAGCGTGGCTTCTGCGCCCGCTGCGGCAGTCACCTGTTTTACCGTCTGAAGGACAGCGGGCAATACATGATCCCGGTCGGCCTGTTTGACGAGATCGGGGCGCCGGTGCTCGACCACCAGGTCTTCATCGATTCCAAACCGGACTGGTATGACTTTGCCAACCAGACGGAGAACATGACCGGCGCAGAGGTGTTTGCCCTGTATGCACCGAAGGATTAAGGAGACGCTATGTGGCTTGTCATTGCGAGGAGCGAAGCGACGAAGCAATCTTTTCGGCTGTCACCCATGTTTATGAGATTGCTTCGTCGCTTCGCTCCTCGCAATGACGTGAGTATTATATCAAGAGCCATATCGAACGATGCCGGTTATGATCATCCTGTTCACTGACTTTGGCCTGGAGGGTCCGTACACGGGCCAGGTCGAGGCCGTATTGCATGAGCAGGCGCCTGCAGTCCCGGTTATCCACCTGTTTTCCGACCTGCCGCCCTTCGATATCCAGGCGGCTGCCTACCTGTTACCGGCCTTCACCAGCCGTTTCCCCCCGGGGACGGTGTTCCTGTGCGTGGTCGACCCGGGCGTCGGCAGCGAGCGGCCGGGGGTGGTGGTGAAGATTGCCGGCCAGTGGTTTGTCGGGCCGAACGAGGGGCTGTTTGCGCTGCTTGCGCGGCGCGCACAGGCGGTTGAATGCTGGCAGTTGCCGGTCAGGGATGAAGCCTCACCCAGTTTTCACGGCCGCGATGTATTTGCCCCGGCCGCGGCGCGGCTGGCACGCGGACTTGCGCCGCCGGGCGATGCGGTTGATGCGGCAACGCTCGAGCGGCCGGACTGGCCGGACGATTTGCTGCGGATCGTCTACATTGACCGCTTTGGCAATGCCATGACCGGCGCGCGTGCCGGGTCGCCAGACAGGGTGCTGACGGTCAATGGCCATGCACTGAAGTCTGCCCGCACCTTTGCCGATATACAGGGAGGGACTGCGTTCTGGTATGAAAATTCGAACGGGCTGGTCGAGATCGCGGTGAACAGGGGCAGGGCGGATGAACTGCTCGAACTCGCTGTCGGTACTCGAATCGGGTAGCAAGGGCGGCATGCCCGCCGCGAGTCTTCGGGGAGTACCGGCCCGTCATATTGTTGAAACAGGGATATCGAGACACTTATTCATATGACTATGAGTGAACCAGCCAGCACCCGCTCTGATATGTTGATATCCGACGGCGAGAAGATAACCGATCCGGTGCGGGTAGCAAGCCTGCTTGACCGGCTGGCAAAGAAACACAGTCTGCTCACTGTCGTGGTACCCGGTCACTCCGAGCGCTATACCACCAGCATCGTGGGCGTGAACGGCCCGTTTGTCCTGCTGGATGAACTGCTGCCATCCAGCGGCCATCACCTGTTTGTGGAAACGGGTACGCTGCAGGTCTCGGGCAAACTGGATGGCATCGACTTTCGCTTCATCGCCATGCTGGAGGATGTCGACGCCCAGGACAACATGATCACCTACCGGGTACACCTTCCCGCACGACTCGAATACCGCCAGCGTCGCATGGACTACCGGGCACACATTCCTATTGCGCAGTCATTGCGCGTTATCCTCGATAAGGGTGATGAAAGCCTGATCGAGGGGGAACTGTATGACCTGTCGCAGGGTGGTGTGGGCATGATCCTGCCCGGCGAGACGCCGGCCCTGAAGCCCCGCCGCTGGTATGAATGTGCCTTCGAGATGCCCGATCAGAGCTGGCTGTATTGCAGCATCGAATTATGTCACGCACGAACCGTTCCCTCGCATGATCGCCACCTGGTCGGTGCGCATTTTGCCGAACTCACTCCTGTGCAGGCACAGCTGATTGGCCGCTGTATCGGTATACTCGAGCGGGAACTCCTCAGAAAGCGGACGGTGGATTGAGGTTGCGATAAAACCCGGGTCCGGGCCCCGGTTTTCCCGGCCGTGATAACAAGCGGCCCGGTTGGAAAGATGGTGGGTTTACAATTCCTCGCCTTGTGGTATTACCGGTGCTGCAGTCCTCCATCCCCGGCTGCTCCTCGCCTGATACACCCCGCATGCCTGGCACAGAATTTATACAATTTTACATTGTACTACCGTGATCGTATTGCTGATGGCCCGTTATGTGAATATGCTTGCAGCCCTCAATCACCAGCATATACAGGATACCGCCATGGGACAGTCAAAGTCATTTTCTGAATTTTTCAGGCTGTTATCATTAATACTTGTACTGGGTTCGCTATCATTTTCCGCACACTCCGCTTCGCAGTGTAAAGGCCTGAGCGCATCTGCCTGCTCAGCCAGCACCGAATGCACCTGGGTAGAAGGCTTCAAGCGCAGCGACGGTGCCAAGGTCAAGAGTTACTGCAGGGCCCTGCCTTCCAAGGCAAAAAAATCAGCCGGCAAAAAGAAAGACAGCGCCGGCAAACAGGACGCAAAAAAATCCGGGGACAGTAAAAGTGCCAAAACGGACAAAAAGTCTGCCGCAGTAAAAGACGCGGA
>JABDRC010000147.1 GCA_013041945.1 Halobacteria archaeon | reverse complement strand
GGCCTGCGACAATACCATTTATGACAGAAGTACTGGTCTCGGCCCCACTGTCACAGGAAAGCGTAATTCCGCATTGTGCGGGATCAATCGTCAAAGCTGACGCAGCGGTGGCTCCCAGCGTAAGAACCAGGACAACTATGTTTCTGATAAATCTGATCATTATTCTCTCTCCGTAATGAAGATTTTCTGCTTTATTATCTTCCCGCTCCCTTCATTCATTTGAGAGACGGGTTCAAATTAATAAGTTAATAGACAGCAAATTCTGTACCATATAGATATCTTACTGTTAATAAATGATTTCTTCTTGAGACCATAAGCTTACGCTAGAACTTCTGTAAATTTTATCAACAACAATTATCTCCCGCCTCCCGCGGTTTGCCACAATTAACGATTTCAAATCATTGGCCTAGAGTAATTGTCATAAGCGCAAGGTCCAAGTAAAAAATATCGACAAATTCATATCCCAGCCAGTAATTTGGTAGGGCCCAGTGCAAAGAACCGGGGTCAGTGATAAACGAGCCTGACCCTGAATTTGCCGAAGAGGCTCCAGTTAGATCATTGGATTTACAACCGCATATCAGCTTGATCTCACAGCGATTCCTATCACCGAGGACGGAAATCGTCGACATCGCAAAAGCAGGACTGCGAGCATAACCCCTGGTCCTGGCACCTGGTCGAGTGAAATGCCTTCCGTGTCCTTCAAGAATGGCCGGTACTTCACCACCCGACGTTCGCCGAATTTTTCTGAACAACATGTATGTGCGAACATCAAAGTATGATTGATTTATCACACCACCAGGAGCTAGCGATGCCATCACATCAACCCAACCCGTCGCGCCGACTGCTACTCAAATCACTGGGCCTGCTGGGGGGGCTGTTTGCGGTACGCCAGGCCCGGGCGCACCACACCGACACCCACTTCGAGGATGCCTCGGCCCACAAGATCGTCTACCAGTGCAACAAGGCCGATACCGATTACCTGCAGAGCGTGCTGTTTTCTGTCGGCGAGCTGTTGCGCAAGTACGGCGACGATGTCGAGATCGTGGTGGCCATGATCGGCCCCGGGCTTCACCTGATCGCAAAAGAACCGGGGCGTCCGGTATCAGAGGAGCTGCGTCAGCGTGCGTCCTCGCTGGCGCAATACGGCATCGCCTTTCACGCCTGCGGCAACACCATGAAGTCGCTGGACTGGACCGAAAAGGACCTGCAACCCTATGCAAAGGTGGTCCCCATCGGGGTCGATGACATCATGCTGCTGCAGGAAAAGGGCTTCGCCTACATGAGCTGGTAGCGCCGCCGCCTGGTCAGCTGCGCCCGTTCCGGCCACTCTTGTAGAGCGCCTGGATCCTGTCCCTGAACTGTTCGAGCACCCTGGCCCGCTTGACCTTGAGCGTCGGCGTCAGCAGGCTGTTGTCCACCGTCCACGGTTCATGCGTGAGGATGACACGCCGGATCTTGGCGTAGCCCGGAAAGTCCTTCAGCGTACCCTTGATACCCTTCAGCAGGTGGGCATGCAGTTTCTGGTCCGCCAGACTGTCATCGCTGTCGGCATCGAGGTTGTATCGCCTGGCCAGCCTGGGCCACTCTTCCGGGCTGAGCACGAGGATTGCCGATAAAAAGGACTCGCCCTCCCCGATCACCAGTGCCTGGTCGACGGCCTGCAGCAGGCTGATGGCCAGCTCCATGTCCATGGGCGGGATCTTCTCGCCGTTGGACATTACCAGTATGTCCTTGAGGCGTCCGGTAATGTAAATGTGCCCGTTCTCGATGCGCGCCTGGTCGCCGGTATGCAGCCAGCCCTCGGGGTCGATCACCTCGCGGGTTGCCACGTGATTGTTCCAGTAACCCTGCATCAGGCCGGGTGTCTTCGCGAGCAGCTCGTCGTTCTCGCCAACGCGTACTTCAACACCGCGCAGCGGCACACCGACGCTGTCCGGGTCGTTGTCCTCCGGCAGGTTGACGCTGATCACGGGACTGGTTTCCGTCAGGCCATAACCCTGCAGGATGGGTACACCCAGACCGATGAATGTTTTCGCCACCGGCAGCGACAGGGCCGCACCGCCGCTCACCGCCAGGCGCAGGCGTCCGCCCAGTTTGTCGGTCACCTTGCCGGCCACCAGCCGGCGCAACAGCGGCCAGAGCAGCAGTTTGGGATGCCACGATGCACGCTTCTGCTGGCGCTGGAAGCGGCGCCAGCCGATATCGGTGGTCATTTTGAACAGCGCCCGCTTCAGGCCGGACTGCTTTTCCAGCTGTCCCTGGATGCGGCCAAACACGCGCTCGAAGATGCGCGGCACGGCAATCATGACCGTCGGCCGGATATGCTGCAGGTCATCGGCCAGCTGCATGATGGAGCGCGCATAGGCCACGCCCGAGCCGGACATGACCGGCAGGTAGTAACCCCCCGTTCGTTCCAGCGTATGGGACAACGGCAGAAAGGACAGGAACAGGTCTTCCTGGTAGACATCGATCATGGTGAGGGCGGAATGCGCAATCGACAGCATGTTGTAGTGCGTCAGCATCACGCCCTTGGGGCGTCCGGTGGTGCCCGAGGTGTAGACGATCGATGCCAGCGCATGCGGGTCGCCCTTGCGGTCCTGCAGGGGCGGGGCACTGTCAGGCAGCCAGTCCGGGATAAAGCGTACGCGCTCGTCCGCCAGCAAATGTCCCGGCGCATCGTTTTTCGAAGGATTCAGGATGAGCACCCGCTGCAGGTCTTCCTGTCCCGAAAGTGCCGGTGCAAGTTTACTCCAGGCCGCCGCGTCCTGGACCAGCAGGACCCTGACCGCGGAATTCTCCATGATGTACGCCACGTTGTCCGGTCGGTCATCGGTATACAGCGGCACCACCACGAGTCCATTGCCCAGCGCCGCCTGGTCGTAAAATACCCACTCCTTGCTGTTGCGCAGGTGGACCGCGACCCGCTCACCCGGCTCAAGGCCTTCCGCCGCCAGCGCCGCCGTCCAGCGCGCCACCTGCTCACCGACCTCGCCCCAGCTGATGTCGCGCCAGTGACGCGTCTCGGCATCGTAACTACGGTAGGCCAGTGCATCGGGGGTACGCCGGATACGCTGTCGCATCAGGCCGTCCAGCGTGCGCGCGTTTTCGGCGGAAATAATGTCTTCAGTCATCAGTGCCATAGCATCCGTTTCCCGGTAATTGTTGGTAGTGCGGCCAGGCTGGCGTGTTTACGGTAGAATACACCCCTCGGTAATACACAGAAAAGCCATGGAAATCACGCTCAACGGCGCCAGCCGCACGATTCCCGAACAAACCAGTGCCAGCGACCTCATACAGTCGCTCGGCCTTGCCGACAAGCGCCTGGCGCTGGAGATCAATCGCGAGATCGTACCGCGCAGCACCTTCGGGCAACACATCATCCGGCCCGGCGATACGGTCGAGATCGTGCATGCCATTGGCGGCGGCTGACCACGCTAACCATACTCCCTGCTCCAAGTATCGAAGAGTCAAGCACTTATGTCTACTGTCATGCAGTCAAACACGCCCTCGCTGTCCGACCCGTTGCTGATCGACGGCATCGCCTATCGCTCGCGCCTGCTGGTCGGCACCGGCAAGTACAAGGATATGGCCGAAACGCGCGCGGCCACCGAGGCCAGCGGTGCGGAGATCGTGACGGTGGCCATCCGGCGGACCAACATCGGGCAGGACCCGAACGAGCCGAACCTGCTCGAGGTGATACCACCGGACCAATACACCCTGCTGCCGAACACGGCCGGCTGTTACACGGCCGGGGATGCCGTGCGCACCTGCCGTCTCGCGCGCGAACTGCTCGACGGCCATAACCTGGTGAAGCTGGAAGTGCTTGGCGATGAAAAGACGCTGTTCCCGGACATCGTGCAGACCATCGAGGCCACCGAGACCCTGGTGAAGGACGGCTTCAGGGTGATGGTGTATACCAACGACGATCCGATCATTGCCAAACGCCTGGAAGACATGGGCTGTGTCGCGGTCATGCCGCTGGCGGCACCGATCGGCTCCGGCCTGGGTATCCGCAATCCCTACAACATAATGACCATTGTCGAGAATGCCAATGTGCCGATCCTGGTCGATGCCGGCGTCGGCACTGCCTCGGATGCGGCGATTGCCATGGAGCTCGGCTGTGACGGCGTGCTGATGAATACGGCCATCGCCGGCGCAAAAGATCCGGTCATGATGGCCTCGGCCATGAAGAAGGGCATCGAGGCCGGCCGCGAGGCATTCCTTGCCGGGCGCATCCCGCGCAAACGCTTTGCCAGTGCGTCTTCGCCGATTGACGGGGCTTTTTTCTGA
>JABDRC010000198.1 GCA_013041945.1 Halobacteria archaeon | reverse complement strand
GCCGCTGGAAGTGGCGTAGTGGTACCGGTTGATTGACCGTCGTGCCAGGGTGAATACTGTTGTTTCCCCCGGGCTTGTACTGTTGAGGGCCAAATATAGCCGTCAGCGGCTTGATCAGGCGCCCATTGATTTGCAGTTCCTGGCAATTGCGACGTTGCCGCTGCGCGTGCATCTTCGCTCGCTGGTGGCTGACCATACTGAGTGGAGAAACTGCCGGTACTTTGAACACCGGCGGCCGGCGGCCGGACACTGACCCCGGATGAGATGCTCCCTTGTGCGGGTGTCGGATACCACTCGGGTGCCTTGACAGGACTGGCACGGTCAGGCAACCCGGTCGAGACATTTGAATGAACAGCCGCCTCGTCTTTTGTACAGGCAACCGTCAACAAAACGGTAAAAAGCAACAGCGCCCTGATGACTAATCCATTGTATGTCGATGCTGAGCATTCCTTCATAATGACATTATAGTCTTACCGCATCCCGGTCATTCATTGTCCGGGGTATTGACCACCGTAATTCGGCGGTGGGACGTACCGCCCCGGCGGCGGCACTTCACTGCCCATATCATCGGCAGGCCCCTGGTAATATCCATAGGGCGGCATGTTGCCGTAACCCGGCATGCCCCAGCCCGGTTGCCAGTTACGTCCCGGGTAGTTGTAAGCCGGCGGCCGCGGCATCATACGTCCATAACTTTCCGCTGTACCTGGCCGTCCAGTCGCAGACGGCATCGTTGCTGCACCGGGTGCGCCGGCAGCGGGTGGTGGCATTACATCATTCGAGGCGCCGGGCACTGGCGGGCGCGCAGTCGGCATGGCCGCTTCACGTCCGGCAACCGCAGGCAATCCCGGGGCATAGTGCCCTGGTACGGCAGGCGGCAGCATCGGTGCTGCCAGGTTCTTTTGCCGGGCAGGCATTTCCGCGACCGGTGCCGGCTTTACCACACCGACAGGGGCAGCCGCTGCTGGTGCCTCCACTGTGTCCACCTTGTCAGCGGGTGTTGCCAGTGTCGGCGGGGCAAGCAACTCCGTGTCACCGTCCCGTGCGGTTGTTGTTACGGCCGGGCGCAACCGATCATCACTCGCAGGTAATTTGTTCCCGGTTGCAATGGCGCCAGTATCCGGGGCTGTATCCTGTGTGCCCGTAGCCATGGGCGATTGTCCGTGAGCCGGCGTCAGTGTTGTCGCCGTATTGCCGCTGTCATCAATCTTCGGCGCACTCGCGGCGACGCCATCCCCGGAGAGTGTCGGCTCAGCCATCTTGTTTTCTTCATCCTTCGGTACCGCCGTTGCTATACCGGTTGCAGCCTGATCACGCACATCAACGCGCTCTGTCACAAGCGGTTGTGTTTCTGCGGCTGTTGCCGCAGTGCTGTCAATCTTGCCTGGCGATTCATCAAGCAAGGGTAAAGCAGGATCGGCCATCTCAAATGAGGAGGTAACCGGTGGAGTGACACCCTGACCGGGAACACGCGGATCAATATGAATCAGGCGGTATGGACCGGAAGGTGGTGGTGCGGAAACGACCGACCATTCATCTGAATAGGTAAATTCCAGCTCTTTTTCAGCAAAACCGGAAATCGGCATGACAGCAAGTACTGCCAGCATGACGGGTGTGGCAATCAACATCTTGTTTCTGCGATCAGTCATAAGGTTCCTTCCTGAATCATAAATACCTGAACAGGGTTATTACAGCTGTCAGGTGAGATCCTGCTTGAGTCGAATACCGCGTCTTTTCCTGCCAACAGTATCGCTCGTTTCATCGTCTATTCCGTCCTCTGCATCCACCTGTGATTCTGCGTTGGCAACAGCTGCCGCAGCCGGCGGTACCGTATCAGCGGTTGTTGCCGGTGGCGTCTCACGTGGCGGTGGTGGCGTGCCAGTGGATGTCACCGTTGGTGCCGGGGATGGTGTTTCACGCGGTGGTGGCGGTGTGCCACCTGCCGTTGTGGCCGGTGTTTCACGCGGCGGCGGCGGTGTGCCACCTGCCGTTGTGGCCGGTGTTTCACGCGGCGGCGGTGGTGTGCCACCTCTCGCCGTGACCGGCGTTTCACGTGGCGGCGGTGGTGTGCCACCTCTCGCCGTGACCGGTGTTTCACGTGGCGGTGGCGGCGTCCCCCCACCTCTCGGCGGCGGCGGTGTCCCGCCACCCGGCGTCGGCGCCCTGGGTGGTGGTGGTGTTCCACCACCGCCCCTGCCACCGAACATGCCAAAGACGGACTTCACGCCCATCATTGCCATGGTGAATACCGCGCGGAATATATAGAACACCCAGGTGAGCGCGGAAAAGATGCCACCCCAGATCTTCATCAGGAACGGTGTGCCGGACGGGGTGCTCTCAACCTCGTCATCGACGTGCTCGATCCGTGCATAGGACGGACTCACGAAGACGCTGCCGTCATCCGATGTTTCAATGTAGAACTGTTTCTTGGCACTGATACAGCCCAGCGGAATAATGAGCAGTGCCATGACGGTCGCCACGCCTGCGCCAAACATGAGACTGATCGCCATGCCGTTGAAGATCGGGTCATCAATAATGGCGAAGGCACCGGCCATCAAGGTAAGCGAGGTAATGAAAATCGGCCGCATACGCAACTCGGCGCCGCGCACCGCGGCTTCCTGCACCTCGTTACCCTTCGCGACCTCGAGCTTGACAAACTCGACAATCAGGATGGATTGCCTGACGATAATACCGCCGAGCGCAATCATGCCGATCATGGATGTCGCGGTAAATTCAGCGCCCATCATCCAGTGACCGGGAATGATCCCCAGCATAGTGATAGGAATGGGCGACATGATCAGGCCGGCCAGGGCAAAGTTCTTGAACTCCCAGACGATCAGTCCGTAGATAAGGACCAGTGCCGCCATGAACGCGCCACCCATGTCACGGAACGTCTCGTAAGTAACGGTCCATTCACCGGTCCACTCGTAGCCGGACTTACTCGCATCCGCGCGTGTACCAACAAACGTCCAGTCACCCGGCTTGCCCAGGATCGTCTTCGGCATGACTTCCATCTGCACGCCATCCGGGGTGGTGTATTCCTCGATCAGGTCCTCGATGTGCAACATGCCGTAAATCGGCGCGCCCAGGCGTCCTTCCATCTCGCCGATAACGTACTCGACTGCACGCAAGTCCTTTGTATAGATGACAGGGTCTTCGTAACCCTTCTTGAATTCGCCCAGCTCGGACAGCGGTATGGTCCGTCCGTCTGCAGTCGGTATAGGCAGGTCGCCCAGACGCGATATCTGAGACCGTATTGCCAGCGGAATCTGCATGACGATATAGGTCGGCTCCAGGACGGTGCCGCGCTTGATATCGCCCAGCTTGAAACTGCCCATCGCCATTGCCAGGCTGCCGTTGACGGTATCAACGGAGATCCCGCGCCTGACTGCTTTCTCAGTGTCGACCTCGAAGCGCCAGAATTCATAGGGATCGGCCATGTATGTATCGACATCGACCACATTCTCGACCTGCTCGAACATCGATACCAGGTCAGTGGCTACCTGGCGACGCGTATCCGCATCCGGACCGTACACCTCGGCGACCAGCGTTTGCAGTACCGGCGGGCCCGGTGGCATTTCAACCACTGCGATGCGCGCACCCATCTGGTCCGCAATCGGTTTGAGTATATGGCGCGCAGCAACGGCAATTTCATGGCTGCCGCGGTCGCGTTCTTTCTTGTCCGTCAGCATAACCAGCAGGTCGCCTTCCCAGGGCTGCTGCCGCAGGAAGTAATGCCTGACCATGCCGTTGAAATTGAATGGCTGCGCGGTACCCGCATAGGTAATCACGGCAGTCACTTCCGGAATCTCCCGCAGGGCTTCAGCCAGCGCCAGTGTGACATTGGCCGTATCCGGCATCGCGGTGCCTTCCGGCATGTTCACAATGACCGAGAACTCCGGCTTGTTGTCAAACGGCAGCATTTTTACCGGCACATGCTGCGTATAGAACGTGATACAGAGCAATGCGGTCATGCCGATGATACTAATGAGGAACAGGATGCCGAGTTTACGGTTCTTGATCAGTGGCATGATGATCGGGCGATACATGCGACTGATGCGTGCGTGTGCTTTCTTTTCCTTTTCCTCTGCCTTCTTGAGCGCACCCAGCTTGGGAGCGACCTTGACGGCGAACCAGGGCGTAAAGACAAACGCGGCAATCAGCGAGAAAAACATGGCCGAGGCACCCAGCACCGGAATGGGTCGCATGTACGGCCCCATCAGGCCACTCACCCAGCCCATCGGCAGCAATGCCGCGATAATGGTAAACGTCGCCAGGATGGTGGGGTTACCGACTTCACGGACGGCGTCGATTGCCGTGGCAACACTTGTTTTGCCCTTCTCCAGCCAGTGACGGAAAATATTTTCGACTACCACTGTCGCGTCATCAACCAGGATACCGATTGAGAATATCAGCGCGAACAGGCTGACGCGGTCGATGGTGTAATCCACCATCATTGCCCACCAGATGGTCAGCAGAATCACGACAGGAATGATGGAAATTACAACGAAGGCCGCACGGAAACCGAGCCCGATCAGGCACAGGATCGACACGATCACCGCCGCTTCCATCATCGCACCCAGCAGATCGTTGACCTTGTCGTTGGCCGATTTACCGTAGTCTCATGTAACCGTGATATTGACATTGGCCGGGATCAGTCCGCCACTGCCTCTCAAATCTTCCACCTTGGCCAGGATGGCCTTGGACACTTCGACACCGTTGGTACCTTCCTTCTTGGCGATGGCGACAGTT
>JABDRC010000196.1 GCA_013041945.1 Halobacteria archaeon | reverse complement strand
CAGCATCACGGGCCGCATCCATAATGCGAGTGGTTTGTTTATCGCTGACCAGTGCAATTATCAATTTGAAATGCATATCTGTTTACCTCTCGTAATATCCGTTAATCTCTGGCATCGGGATCATCTTCCATTTGTTTTCGTGATTGACGCTTCGTCCACCACTCGCCGATCTGCGCATAAGCGATGACGGACATGATCGGGAACAGGCAGGCAAACGCGATCAGGCCAAAACCGTCCAGCAGGGCGCTGCGTCCCGGTATCGTGCTCGCCAGCCCGAGTCCCAGTGCGGTGACCAGCGGGACGGTCACGGTGGATGTGGTCACGCCGCCCGAATCGTAGGCCAGGGCGATGATCATGCGGGGTGCGAAAGCTGTCTGTAAGACCACGATGATATAGCCGCCGATAATAAAGTAGTGCAGCGGCATGCCCGTCACGATGCGGAAAGTACCGAGTGCGATGCCGACGGCTGCGCCGATGGCGACGGCGATACGCAGTCCCCACACGCTGATGGCGCCCGCCGAAATCTGGTTGGCCTTGATGGCGACGGCGATTAGTGCAGGTTCGGCGATGGTCGTGGAAAAACCGATGGCCGCGGCGAACAGGTAGACCCATCCATAGTCATTCCAGTTCAGCGTTTCGCCAATTACATGCACGGTACCGAGGATGAACACCGGGTCCGTCAACTGTTGCGCCATCAGCTTGCCTACCGGGAACAGCGCCTCTTCCAGACCAACCAGGAACAGTGTCAGCCCGACCAGTACATAGGCAAATCCGATCATTACACTTTTCATGTTCGGGATCATCTGGCGCAGCACCAGCAACTGGAAGCCGAAAATAACGCCCACGATCGGCAGTACGTCGGTAATGGTCGACAGTCCGGTCGACAGCATGTGCATGACCAGTTCCATCAGATAATCATCCCGTAGCCCATGACGAAGATCATCGGTGTCAAAGAGGCGAAGGCAATGAGGCCGAATCCATCCACCATCGGATTGCGTCCCTTGATACTCTCGGCGAGACCGACACCAAGTGCCGTGACCAGCGGCACGGTGACGGTCGAAGTGGTGACGGCGCCGGAGTCATAGGCGATGCCGATGATTTCCGGTGGCGCAAACACGGTCATGATGACCACACCGATATAGCCCGCGATGATCAGGTACTGGATCGGCCAGCCGCGCACGATCCGGTATACGCCGGTCAGGATGGCAACGCCGACCGACAGGGCCACAGTGATGCGCAGGCCCAGCGCATAGCCGGCCCTGCTCTTGTCGTCATCGGCAATATGGCCGCCGTCTGCTGCGATGCGCGCGGCCTCGCCCGCCACGGCCGTCAGTGCCGGCTCTGCGATGGTAGTGGCGAAACCGAGCGCGAAGGCAAACAGCAGCAGCCAGAACAGGTTGCCCTTGCGCGCAAAGGCATAGGCAATTGATTCGCCGATCGGAAACAGGCCCTGTTCGAGGCCGCGTACGAAAAAGGCAAGGCCAAGTACCACCAGCAGCAAGCCGGTCAGTACGCGGGCCAGGTCCGGAAACGGCTGCTGGATGACAACCAGCTGGAAGAAGGCAACGACCAGTACGATCGGTAACAGGTCTCGAATGCTTGACGTCAGCGTTCCGAACAAGCTGCGAAGTTGATTCAATGCTGCCAATCCCCTGTTGCAACAGGATCAGGTTGCGATATCCTGACTGCCTGTCTTTTATTCCGGCTGTGCGCCTGGTATTCGTTATTGTCGACAGCCATGTTTGTACCTGCGAGGTGCTGTAGATGATAGCCTCTTTGCGCAAATACGCCTACTCGATATCCGCGCTGGCGGTGGCCTGCTTTTTCCTGGTGCCGCAGCCCTATGTCGCCGTTATCGGAGCACTGTTGCTGCAAACGCTTGCCTTTACCGTCATCGCCGGCAAGTCGACGGCTGACGGCATTATATTGACCGGTATTTCCTGCCTGCTGATCGGTTCAGTGAGCGCCGATCATCCTATAATCAGGGAGGCCTTCTTCACCGAAATCAGGCCATGGATCCTCGTCACCGGCGCCATTATTGTCGTATTGGGTCTCCTGCTTGTAATAAATCAGTCACATAGACAGTCCTGATCGACCGAAATCCGGGCGCAAAGGACTAGCGGCTGTGCGGTGAGATCCGTACAAATGCTGCCTTCTAAAACTTCATGCGGTGCAGGCGCAAGGCGTTGCTGATGACCGAGACCGAGCTGAAACTCATGGCCGCGGCGGCCAGCATCGGCGACAGCAGCAGGCCGGTGAACGGGTACAGCACACCGGCGGCAATTGGCACACCCAGCGAATTGTAGATAAAGGCGAAAAACAGGTTCTGGCGGATATTGCGCATCACGGCGCGGCTTAAACGGCGCGCATGGACAATCCCGCGCAGGTCTCCCTTCACCAGGGTGATGCCGGCACTTTCCATGGCGACATCGGTCCCGGTCCCCATGGCAATGCCGACATGTGACTGTGCCAGTGCCGGCGCATCATTGATGCCGTCGCCGGCCATGGCAACAATGTGCCCCTCCGCCTGCAATTGTTTGACAACTTCCGCCTTTTGCTGAGGCAGGATCTCGGCCTCTACGCGGTCGATACGCAGTTGTCTGGCAACCATCTCGGCCGTCGTACGATTATCGCCCGTCAGCATGATGGTGCGAATACCGGCCGCATGCAGGTCGCGAATGGCGTCCCGTGTTGTGTCCTTGAGTGGGTCTGCAATACTGAGCAGCCCGGCCGCCTTGCCGTTGACGGCCATGTACAGCACGGTGTGTCCGGCACTCCGGCCATGCAGGGCCCGACGTGGCAGGTCGAGTATGTCGATCTGCAGGTATTCGAGCAGCTGGCTGTTCCCCAGGACAACCCACAGGCCATCAACGGACCCGGTCACACCCTTGCCGGGTATGGAGGTAAATGTGCCTGCCTGTACTGGTTTGATCCCGCGGCTGGCAGCGCCGCGTACGATGGCATCGGCCAGCGGGTGTTCGCTGGCCTGTTCCAGGCCGGCCGCCAGCTGGAGGAGCTGATCCTCGCTGTAGCTGCCGGATGCGCTGACAGACATCAGTACCGGTTTGCCCTCGGTCAGCGTGCCGGTCTTGTCCACCACGAGGGTGTCGATCTTCTCCAGCGTTTCCAGGGCCTGCGCATTCCTGACCAGCACACCCATGCTTGCGCCCTTGCCGGTGCCCACCATGATCGACATGGGCGTGGCGAGGCCCAGCGCGCAGGGGCAGGCGATGATGAGTACGGCGACGGCGCTGACGATGGCGTACGCCAGCCGCGGCTCCGGGCCCCACTGGTACCAGGCGCTGAAGGCGAGCGCGGCGATCAGCACCACGGCCGGGACAAACCAGGCGGCCACCCTGTCTGCCAGGCGCTGAATCGGCGCGCGCGAGCGCTGTGCCTCGCTGACCATGCGTACAATCTGCGCCAGCAGGGTATCGCTGCCGACTTTCTCTGCACGCATCAGCAGGCTGCCGGTGTTGTTTACCGTGGCGCCGATCAGCTTGTCACCGGCAGCCTTTTCCACCGGCACGGGTTCGCCGGTGACCATGGATTCATCCACATTGCCGTGACCCATTGTCACAATGCCGTCCACCGGCACCTTCTCGCCGGGCCGCACACGCAGGACATCGCCTGCCTGCACCTGCTCCAGCGGGATGTCATGCTCACTGCCGTCATCGCGCACAATACGGGCAGTGTCGGGTGTCAGTCCCAGCAGCAGGCGGATGGCGGCGCCGGTCCGGCTGCGCGCGCGCAGCTCCAGGACCTGCCCAAGCAGCACCAGGGTGACGATCACGGCGGCAGCCTCGAAATAGACGGCGACCGTTCCGTCTGCATGCCGCATGACGGGCGGGAATATACCGGGCAGCAGCAGCGCGATGAGGCTGTACCCCCAGGCGACCGCCACGCCCAGGCCGATCAGGGTAAACATATTGAAATTCAGGGTGAACAGCGAGCGCCAGGCGCGCACGAAGAATGGCCAGCCGCCCCAGAGCACCACCGGGGTGGCAAGGGCACATTGAATCCACTGGACCATGCGCATGGACAGGGCGGCAGGCAACCAGCCCGGCACCAGGTCAGCCACCATCGCCAGCACGAACACCGGCAGTGCCAGGACGGCACTGATCCGGAAACGCCGGGTCATGTCGATCAGTTCCGTATTTTTTTCCTCGACGGCAACGGTGCGTGGCTCCAGGGCCATGCCGCATTTCGGACAGTCACCGGGTGTGTCCTGCAGGATTTCGGGGTGCATGGGACAGGTATATTCGGTACGCATGGCCGGTGCCGCGACGGCTTCGGGTTCCAGCGCCATGCCGCAGGACGGGCAGGGGCCGGCAGCCGGTTCGCGCACCTCGGAACACATGGGACAGATCCAGGCGTTTGCCGCCTCGCAACTGCTTGCCGATGTACTGGTGTCTGTCTGTGACTCCTGCGGCTGATTCAGGTAGTGCTCCGGATCGGCAGCGAATTTCTCCCGGCAGCCATCGCAGCAGAAATAATAGTCAACGCCGGCATGGACAGCAT
>JABDRC010000144.1 GCA_013041945.1 Halobacteria archaeon | reverse complement strand
GCGCAGGGCAAGGCATATTCTCGTCAGTACAGCGGACAGCGACGAGGGAACCATTGACACGGCACGCGACAAGGCCGGGCAAATCGTCGACCGCCTGGATGCCGGCGAGGACTTCGCGGCGCTGGCCGCAGAATTATCCGATGATCCGGCTTCGGCCGCCGCGGGCGGTGATCTCGGCTTCTTCGGCCCTGGCATCATGACGCCGAAATTCGAGCAAGCCGTGTTCGCGATGAATGTCGGCGAACGCAGCGAGCCGGTCCGGACGGATTTCGGTTTTCATGTGATCGAGTTGACCGGGATAAAACCCGAACAGCGTACCCCGCTGGCCGAGGTGCGCGATGAGCTGATCAGCGAGCTGCAAAGCGAGGAGCGTGCCGATATGTTCTTCGAACAGTCCGACACGCTGGCCAATATCGCATTTGAACAGCCCGATTCCCTGCAGGGTGTTGCGGAGACGCTGGCGCTGGAGATCAGGGAGTCGGACTGGATCGGCCGTGACGGCGGTCCCGGTATCGGCGCCAATGAGGAAATCGTGGAAGCCGCTTTCGGCGTGGATGTCCTGCAAAATGGCAACAACAGCACGGCCATCGAGATTGGTGAAAACCATGTGGTCGTGCTGCGCATACTGGAACACGAGCAGGCCAGGCCGCGGCCGTTTGACGAGGTGCGGGAGCTGGTCAGCAACGCGGTCAGGACACGGAAAACCCGCACCCTGCTCGAGGAGCAGGGCAAGGCCTACCTCGCGCGGCTCGAGCAGGGGGAGCTGACGCTGGGCGACATCGCCGGCAACCACGCTCTGACGACCGAGTCACACCCGCTGCTCAAACGGATTGCGCCCGCACCCGACAGGGCCATTGTCCAGCAGGCGTTTTCCATGCTCCCGCCACAGGATGACAGGCCCGTTTACAGCGGGTTGCTCATGCCGCAGGGGGGGTATGTCCTGGTCGCCCTGCACGAGGTGCGGGACGGGACCGTCTCTGACCTCGAGGATGAACAGCGCAAGCTGGCGCAGCGTGGCCTGGGACGGATTCTGGGCGCGAGCGATGTACAGATGTTCCTGGACGGGCTGGAAAACCAGGCATCGATCGACATACCGCAAAAAGACGACCAGTAAATTCGCCTGGCTGACGATTCTGCAGGGAGGTTTTCGTTCTGAAACTGCACTGGCAAATACTGGTCGCCCTGGTGCTCGCCGTACTGGTCGGCCACCTGACGGGACCGGATGGCGCACTGTTCGGTATTCGTTTCCTCGATATTTATTCATTCCTGGGCACGATGTTCCTGAATGCCCTGAAAATGATCATTGTTCCCCTGATCGTATCCTCGATCATCACCGGCATCGCGGGCATCGGCGGTCGCGGCACGGTCGGCCGGCTTGGCTGGAAAACCCTGCTGTACTATTTCTCGACCAGTCTGCTCGCCATCCTGGTGGGCCTTCTGGCCGTCAACATCATGCAGCCGGGGATCGTGGACGGCGAACCGGCGAAAGACATCGTTGCCCTGGACGAGACCGACCTGTCTTCAATAGAAGAGCGCGTGGCGGGGAAGGGCGCCGGCGACGTGGTCGAGATCTTCATTCGCATGATCCCGACCAATATCGTGGCCGCGGCCGCCGAGGGCCAGATGCTGGGGCTGATCTTTTTCAGCCTGCTGTTCGGTTACTTCATGACGCGTATCGAGGAGCGCCGCAGCAAGCTGCTGCTCGACTTCTGGCAGGGTATTTTCTCGGTCATGATGAAGATCACCGACTGGGTGATGCTGTTCGCGCCGCTCGGCGTGTTCGCACTGGTCGCCAAGGTCGTTGCCGTGACCGGCTTCGAGGCATTCCGCCCGCTGCTGGTGTTTTTCTTTACCGTGCTGGGTGCACTGGCCGTACATATGCTGATCACCCTGCCACTGCTGCTGCGCTTTATCGCACGCGTCGATCCCCGCCGGCAGTTCAGCGCCATGTCGCCGGCCATGCTGACAGCCTTCTCGACGGCATCCTCCTCCGCCACCCTGCCGGTGACACTCGATTGCGTGGAAAAACGTGCGGGGGTTTCGAACCGCACGACCAGTTTCGTTTTGCCGCTGGGCGCAACAGTCAACATGGACGGCACGGCGCTGTATGAATGTGTCGCCGCCATGTTCATCGCCCAGGCCTACGGCATCGAACTCGGCTTCGTGACCCAGTTTACCGTGGTGCTGGTGGCCCTGCTGACCTCCATCGGTGTGGCCGGCATACCGGCTGCCAGCCTGGTCGCCATCACCATTATCCTGACCACGATAGGTTTGCCCGTGGAGGCGGTCGGCCTCATCCTGGCCGTCGATCGGGTGCTGGATATGTGCCGCACCAGCGTAAACGTCTTCAGCGATTCCTGCGGGGCCGTGCTGATCGGGCGGACCGAGGGGGAGCAGGGGATTCTGGAAAAACCAGCAACGTAGGAGCGGACCGCGTGCGCGAATAAATACACAGTGAAACGTGAAAAGTGAAACGTGTATTAATGGCCACGGAATCCACGGAAGAACACGGAAAAATCATTATCCCGAAAGAAAAATGACAGCTGCAGGGGCGCCCCGCGTCCGCAATTAGTTATGGTCAAACAGGTCGCGGATTCGATCCGCTCCTACGGGTGTCAGGTTTGGGGTAGGAGCGCTTCGCAAGCGCGATTGCTAAAGGTGATCGGACCGCGCACGCGGTGCGCTCCTGCATCATTCTAACGGTGCCATACCCACGGTGCTGTAGCCGCCGTCCACGTAGGTGATCTCGCCGGTGATGCCTGACGCGAGGTCGGAACACAAAAAGGCCGCGGCGTTGCCGACGTCCTCGATGGTCACGTTGCGGCGCAGCGGGGCGGTATGCGCAAAGGTTTCCAGCAGCTTGCGGAAGTTGCTGATGCCGGACGCGGCCAGCGTCCTGATCGGGCCGGCGGAAATCGCATTTACACGAGTGCCCTCCGGGCCGAGGCTCTGTGCGAGATAACGCACGTTCGCTTCCAGGCTGGCCTTGGCGATACCCATGACATTGTAGTTGGGGATGGTCTTGACGGCCCCCAGGTAACTGAGTGTCAGCAGGGCGGCGTTGCGCCCCTGCATCATCGGCCGGCCGGCCTTGGCCAGGGCCGCGAAGCTGTAAGAACTGATGTCGTGGGCGATGGAAAAGCCTTCGCGCGTCACGCACTCCAGGTAATCGCCGGCAAGTTGTTCGGCCGGCGCAAAGGCGACGGAATGCACAATGACGTCGAGTCCGTCCCAGTGGTCGGCGAGATCGGTAAACAGTGCCTCGATCTGTTCGTCGCTGCTCACATCGCAGGGCAGGACGATATCCGAGTTGCATTGTTTTGCCATCTTGGCGACGCGGGGTTCGAGTTTGTCGTTCGGGTAACTGAAGGCCAGTTCCGCACCTTCCCGCAACATGGCCTGGGCAATACCCCAGGCAATCGAGCGATTGCTGGCCAGTCCGACGATAAGCGCGCGTTTGCCGCTCATGAATCCCATAGCAGTATCCCGGTGTCTCGATGATTCAGGAAGTACCCGGCCGGTCACGGACGGGTCACGGTGACGATACGTTACCGGAAAATACCTGTCAGGTGAAGTGCCTGAAACCATGGTGCCCGTCATGGCGATCGTTATAATAAGCCACCATGCATGCGGTACCGTTAGTAGGCAAGCAACCTTGTTTCTCCTGTGTGGCCGGTCTCGTGCTGGCCGCTTCGCTGTTGTTGTCGGCCTGCAGCGATCAGCCGTGGAACCGGCCGTATCCGGCAGCGGATGCCGGCAGGAATATCCTCTATTCCTCGTTCTCGGAGCGGCCGAAACACCTCGATCCCGCCCAGTCCTACAGCTCGAACGAGGTCACCTTTACCGGCCAGATCTACGAGCCGCCGCTGCAGTATCACTACCTCAAGCGTCCCTATGAACTCATTCCCCTGGCCGCAACCTCGCTGCCGGTGGCGCGCTATCTCGATGCGGAGGGCAACGCCTTGCCGGATGATGCGCCGTCCGGGACGGTGGCCTACAGCTACTACGATGTCAGCATTCAGCCGGGTATTCGCTATCAGCCGCACCCGGCATTTGCACGCGATGAGCAGGGGGCACTGCGTTATCACGATCTGACGGCCGCGGACCTGGCGGATGTCTATTCGCTCGGCGATTTTACGGCAACCGGTTCCCGCGAGCTGACCGCGGCCGATTATGTTTACCAGATAAAACGCCTGGCACACCCCGGTCTGCATTCTCCTATCCTTGGCCTGATGAGCGATTACATCGTGGGACTGGGCGACTATGCAAAGATGCTCAACAAGGTGTGGCAGGACGCCGGGGGTGTGCAGGGCGCTACCTATCTGGACCTGCATGCCTATCCGTTGAACGGTGTGCATGAGATCGACCGGTATACCTACCGCATCAAGCTGCACGGCAAGTACCCGCAGCTGCTGTACTGGCTGGCCATGCCGTTTTTCGGTCCGGTACCGGCGGAAGCGGACGCCTTTTATTCCCGGCCGGGCATGAAAGAACGCAATATCACGCTCGACTGGTACCCGGTGGGCACCGGGCCCTACATGCTGACGGTCAACAACCCGAACCGGCAGATGGTGCTCGAGCGCAATCCGAATTTCCATGGCGAAAGCTATCCGTCGACAGGCGAACCGGGCGACCGGGAGGCCGGACTGCTGAATGATGCCGGCAGGCCCCTGCCGTTTATCGATCGCATCGTGTTCAGCCTGGAGAAGGAGAATATCCCCTACTGGAACAAGTTTCTGCAGGGCTATTACGACTCCTCGGGCATCTCCTCGGACAGTTTCGACCAGGCCGTCAGCATCGGCGCCGGCGGCGAGGTCAGCCTGACCGATGCCATGCGCGAGCAGGGCATTCGCCTCAACACCGCCGTCTCGACCTCGATCTTCTATACCGGCTTCAACATGCTGGACCCGGTGGTTGGCGGGTATTCCGAGCGTGCCCGCAAGTTGCGGCAGGCCATTTCGATTGCCATCGATTTCGAGGAGAACATCTCCATCTTCCAGAACGGGCGCGGCATCCCCGCACAGGGGCCGATACCGCCGGGTATCTTCGGTTATGTGGAAGGCGATGCCGGCATCAATCCCCATGTCTATGACACAACGCCCAGGGGGCCGCGCCGCAAGCCGATCGAGACGGCACGCCGCTTGCTGGCCGAAGCGGGCTACCCGCAAGGGCGCGACATCGAGACCGGCAAGCCGCTGGTGCTGTATTTCGACACAGCCTCGACCGGACCGGATGCCAAGGCGAGGCTGGACTGGCTGACCAAGCAGTTTGCCAAGCTGGATCTGCAGCTGGTGATCCGCGGTACGGAATACAATCGCTTCCAGGACAAGATGCGCAAGGGCACATCGCAGATTTTCCAGTGGGGATGGAATGCCGATTACCCCGACCCGGAAAACTTTCTGTTTCTGCTGTACGGGCCGAACAGCAAGGTCAGCCTGAACGGAGAGAATGCGGCCAACTACCGCAACGACGCGTTCGACCGCCTGTTTGACCGGATGAAAAACATGGACAACGGGCCGCAGCGCGCCGAACTGATCAATGAAATGATCGACATCGCGCGCCACGATGCGCCCTGGGTGTGGGGCATCATTCCCAAGCAATTCTCGCTGCATCACAGCTGGTACCTGAACTCGAAGCCCAATCTCATGGCCAACAACTCGCTCAAGTACCGCCGCATCGACCCCGCGCAGCGGCTGGCTCGGCAGGCCGAGTGGAACCGGCCGGTGTTGTGGCCCGTGATTGCACTGTTATTGCTGGTCCTGCTGGTGATACTGCCGGCCTTTTTCGCCTTTCGCCGGCAGCAGCGCATGTCGGCGTTCGGGGCAACCCGCTGATGTTTGCCTACATCATCAGGCGCGTGGCCTATGCCATCCCGATCCTCATCGGGGTCAACGTGCTGACCTTCTACCTGTTTTTCGTGGTGAACTCGCCCGACGACATGGCGCGCATGCATCTTGGCCAGAAACGCGTGACGCCCGAGGCCATCGAGAAGTGGAAGGCCAGTCACGGCTATAACAAGCCGCTGCTGCTAAACCGTGACGCCGAGGGGTCCGGGCGCTTTACCGAGACGATATTCTTCGACAAGTCGGTGCGGCTGTTCGCATTCGATTTCGGTTATTCGGACGAGGGGCGCGATATCGGACACGATATCAGGCAGCGCATGCTGCCCAGCCTGGCCATTGCAGTACCCGCCCTGTTGCTCGGTCTGCTGGTCAACATTACCTTCGCCCTGCTGATGGCCTTCTTCCGCGGCACCTATGTCGATGTGTCCGGCGTCATCCTGTGCGTCATCCTGATGTCCATTTCCGGGATGTTCTATATCATCGGCGGGCAGTACCTGCTCGCCAAGCTGTTTCGCCTGATGCCCATCTCCGGCTATGACGTCGGACCCGACATGGTCCGCTACCTGGTGCTGCCCGTGGTGATCGGCGTGGTCAGCGGTATCGGTTCGGGATCACGCTGGTACCGTACCTTCTTTCTCGAGGAGGCCGGCAAGGACTACGTGCGCACGGCGCGTGCCAAGGGACTGTCCGAGTCGCTGGTGCAGTTCCGTCACATCCTGCGCAATGCACTGATACCGATCGTGACCGGTGTGGTGGTGGTCCTGCCCCTGCTGTTCATGGGCAGTCTCCTGACCGAGTCGTTCTTCGCCATCCCCGGACTCGGCAGCTATACCATTGACGCCATCCGCAACCAGGATTTCGCCGTCGTCCGCGCCATGGTGTTCCTGGGGACCGTCCTGTACATCATCGGACTGATCCTGGTGGATATCACCTATACCATCGTCGATCCCAGGGTGAGGCTGACATGATCAAGCCGGTCATTCTCTGGACGGATGCACTGCTGTTTCTGCTGACCGCGCTGGTTGTGGTATTTATCTTTTACGCACGGCGCAAGCCGCATATCCGGCGTCCCTGGCAGCGCATCTTCCAGGGGCGCATCGCAATGTCCTCGGTGGTCATCCTGCTGGCGTTTATCGTGATCGGCCTGCTGGATTCGCTGCATTACCGCGTGGCGCTCGAGGCAAACGACGCCGCGTCGGAGACACACTATGCCATTGAGGTGCTGAGTGCGCTCGATGTCCTGACGGGGACGTTGCGTACGCGCGAGGAAAAAAGTTACTCGGCGCCGTTTGCCACGCACCTCTATATCAAGGAAAACGTCGACCTGCCGGACGGCGGCCAGGCACGCATCTATCCGCGCCTGGAATACGGCGGACGACACCTGGGTGACGGGCTGGACGACAAGGCGGCGGATATCGCCCGGCGCACGGGCCTGTCGCTGCTGCAGGCCGTGCTGGCCGGTGCGCTGCTGAGCCTGCTGCTTGCACTGGCACTGGCACGCAGACACGGCTGCAGCAGCAAGGACATGCTGCAGCGAATATTTACCCGGCGCACCGACATCCCGTGGCATATCATGCTGCTGACGCTGACACTGCTGCTGGCCGTTATTTTCCTGGTTATCAACCTGGCATCGGTCTACCACGTGCTGGGAACCGACAAGGTCGGCAAGGATGTCCTTTACCTGTCGCTCAAGAGCATCCGCACGGGCCTGCTGATCGGTACACTGACCACGCTGGTGATGCTGCCGTTTGCCATCTTCATGGGTATCATGGCCGGCTATGCCCGCGGCTGGATCGACGATGTCGTGCAGTACATCTATACCACCCTGAATTCGATCCCGGGTGTCCTGCTGATTGCCGCCGCCATCCTCATGCTGCAGGTCTATATCGCCAATCACCCGGAATTGTTCGAAACAACGCTGGAACGTTCGGATATCCGCCTGTTGTTTCTCTGTATCATCCTCGGCATTACCAGCTGGACCGGTCTGTGCCGCCTGCTGCGGGGTGAATCGCTGAAACTGCGCGAGTCCGAATACATACAGGCCGCGGTATCGTTCGGTGTTTCGCACAGCCGCATCATGACGCGGCATATCCTGCCCAATGTCATGCACATCGTGCTGATCACCGTGGTGCTGGATTTCAGCGGACTGGTGCTGGCCGAGGCCGTGCTGTCCTATGTCGGCGTGGGTGTCGATCCAACCATGAACAGCTGGGGGAACATGATCAACGGGGCCCGGCTGGAGATGGCGCGCGAGCCGGTGGTCTGGTGGTCGTTGCTGTCGGCGTTCCTGTTCATGTTCACGCTGGTGCTGGCCGCCAATCTTTTTTCCGATGCCGTGCGTGATGCCTTCGACCCCCGCACCGTTGTGCAGCGGGGAGGCAAATGATGGCCGGTCCCCTGCTCAGGCTGGAGGATGTCTGTGTGCGGATCGGCCGGGGAGAGTCCGCCATCCGTCCGGTCGACGGGGTCAGTCTCGAGATCCGGCGCGGCGAGACCTATGCGCTGCTTGGTGAATCGGGTTGCGGCAAGTCGATGACGGCACTGTCCATACTCCGCCTGCTGCCCTTTCCGGCCGGCCGCATTACCGGGGGACACATCTGGCTCGGTGACCAGGAACTGACCGCCCTGCCGGAGGCGGGCATGCGGGCGATACGCGGCCGGCGCATTTCGATGATATTCCAGGAGCCGATGACATCGCTGAACCCGGTCCTGACGGTCGGCGACCAGATCGGCGAGGTGCTGCGCCAGCACCACGGCATGAAGGGACGCGTCCTGCACGACCGGGTGCTGGAGTTGCTCGATGACGTCGGCATACCCGACACGCGGCGGCGTTTCCGCGAGTATCCGCACCAGTTGTCAGGCGGCATGAAACAGCGCGTGATGATATCGATTGCCCTGGCCGGCGAACCCGACCTGCTGATTGCCGATGAGCCGACCACCGCGCTGGACGTGACGATCCAGTCGCAGGTGCTCGAGCTGCTGCACCGTTTGCAACAGGAGCGCCATATGGCCATCCTGCTGATTACCCATGACCTGGGTATCGTGGCGGGGATGGCGGACCGGGTTGCCGTGATGTATGCCGGTCAGCTGGTGGAAGAGGCTGGCCGTGACCGGTTTTTCGCCCATGCCAGCCACCCCTACAGCCACAAACTGTTCCAGTCACTGCCCACTGTAAACAAGCGTGACCAGGCGCTGGACACCATTCCGGGCAATGTCCCGCCGCTGAATCGCGACTTCGCCGGCTGCCGCTTCGCGGACCGCTGCGAGGTGGCATGGGACCTGTGTCAGACGCGACTGCCTGGCTGGAACGCCGCGGGCGAGCAGCATCACGCCCGCTGTCACCGCCTGGATACATCGATCACGGCGCCGGCCATCACTGCAGCCGGTAAAACCGGTGCGGTCGTTGCCGCGCGCCGGCATGACAGTCACGATGCCCTGCTGGAGGTCGCCGGTCTCAAGGTGCACTTTCCGATTCACAAGGGCGTGTTCAGGCGCGTGGTCGGTCATGTCTATGCGGTCGACGGCGTGTCGATGAACATCCCCCGGGGCTGTACGCAGGCACTGGTCGGCGAGTCCGGCTGCGGCAAGACAACCGTTGGCAAGGGCATCCTGCAACTGATAAGGCCAACGGACGGCAGTGTGCGCTTCGATTCCAGCGAACTGACGGAACTGCGGGGCGAGGCCCTGCGCAAGCGGCGCTCCGATTTCCAGTTTATCTTCCAGGACCCGTACTCTTCCATGAATCCGCGCATGATGGTCGGCGATATTGTCGAGGAAGGGATGCAGGCGCAGGGAATTGGCCGTACCCGCGAGGAACGTCGCAAGCGGGTAATGGAACTGTTCGACCAGGTCGGCCTGTCACCGGAACACACGCGCCGTTATCCGCACGAGTTTTCAGGCGGGCAGCGGCAGCGTATCTGTATCGCCCGCGCCCTGGCGGTCGACCCGCAACTGGTGATCTGCGACGAACCCACCAGTGCGCTCGATGTCTCCGTGCAGGCGCAGATCCTCAACCTGCTGAAGGCGCTGCAGAACCGGCTGGG
>JABDRC010000193.1 GCA_013041945.1 Halobacteria archaeon | reverse complement strand
GTAACTCGGCCAAATCGAATGCGCGGAGGCAACGATAAGGATCGCTGCGCCCCAAAATAATCCGGCTGTAACAGACAGGGCAATGATGTTAAATCGCATAAAACCTCCGTTATGAAAAGTGACTTGTGAAAATATATTCGGGTTCACTGTTTAATACTGCCTGACGCCAGGCCTGAGCTGCGGCCGGAAGCGGGTGCGAGGCACGAGCGATTGATACCTCATCCTGCTTGTATGCCATACGACTGCCCAACAACAACCAGGAGGGCTGAAAGTGAGTGTTAACCAGTGACTTTCAGGGCATGTTTAAAATACTCATCGACTGGCATCAGCAAGTTATTATCATGTTACATAGCCTAACGGGATTTACAAACCTGGCCTGGAAAACGCTGAATGACCGGAAGCACCCGAGGGTTCTGCCTCAGCCGCTGAATCACAATTCAACCTGCTCACTAATCGCCAGGACATCCTCGACCTCGATACCTGGATACCTGACTGTACTCTCCAGCTTCATGTGGCCCAGCAGTAGCTGGACGGCCCGGAGATTCACCGTTTTTCGGTAGATCTACGCTGCCTTCGTCCGCCGGAGCGAGCACGATACTGGCGACCCGCTTTGTCAGGATGCGGGCATACTACCGGGTTGTGAGGTGTGGACAGGCGTGGATACGGCCCGGGAAGAGATAATCCCCCTGATGTAGCCCCTGCAGCCTGATCCTGGCCTGGACGGCCTCACGGGTCTGCTCGGTCATCTCGAACTAAAGCGGGCGACCGGTCTATTGCTGCACTATTCGGCTGGATTTACCTGCGCAGCGGGCGCAACTTATGGATAACCATCATTGGCCACGCATTGATCAATACCCTGCGTTTTAGCTTGCTCTATTCGGGCGAGGCGTAGGTACTTGTGTGCATTTGTGGTGTTTATTACCCGGATATGGATACCACTTTTATTGGCATAATAGTAAATTGCAGCAGAGCCGTTGGAAGCGGGCTGGTTTTGCCTGCGAGCAACGCCCGGCCCGCTGAATCCGGACGTTATAACCCGTAAACTGAAATGGACGTTGACTTATGCTTAAACCACAAATTGTTTTTACATTTTTAGCTTTGCTCTTGGCAGCAACCAGCGCTCATGCTGGTTTTTCCTATAAAAGCTATGATTCAGGCAGCTCAATAATTGCTGCAGTAGAAATTGAAGACAAGGGAATCTACAACCTTGTTATATCTGTTAAGTTCTCGAATGAGCCATATGACAGAAAGCCCTACACTGGCGATCCTTATGAGGCTTTAATTAGGAGGCTGTCTACAGAATGGCGTGGTGTAGCACTAAAAGAAGTTTTGAAAAAAAATAAATATAAGCTGTCTGATCTTTCTCGTATTGAATCAACAGTAAACACAGCCATACAAGAACTAATAAAAAGATCTAAAAACAAGCATGGGATAAATGCTAAAACTGAAGTTGTATATTCAATATCAAGCATATATCTTGTTGATACTGGCGACTAATGAATGGGTTATAACAAATCGCTCAAGTCAGGGACGCGCAAATCGGCGTCCCTTGGTTAAACCGTTCCTGAATGTCTGCTTCTGGCGGCGGGTTACAAACCTCCCATATAGATGGAAGACTGGATTCCTGCCTGCGCGGGAATGACTGAAGTTGGTCGTTCCCGAACATCCGCGAGGATATAATTCCTGAATATTTTACCCGGATTTCCTTTTTGACCAACAACTGACATACATCAAAGCACTGAACCAGTGTTGAGCATATTAATATCAAACGGCTTGACTTAAGGAGAATACACCATGAATGACGCATCTCGTCGCCGCTTTCTCACCAGCTCCAGCAAACTGCTTATAGCTACGGCCACGCTTGGATCACTCACAGCTTATGCGGCAGAGGAACACCGGCATGGTGGTCCCGGGGAAGGGCTAATTGTTGATGCCGCAATGCAGAACAGATGCGCCACCTGCCAGTTCTGGGGTGGCATGCGCAAGGTTTCAAACGATAAAAAACAGGTGATCGCGCAGAGTATGGGTTGGTGCAACAATCCGGATAGCCCTAATCACCAAAAACTTACCGCGGCTGATCATCATATGAAGAAGCCTGGAATCTGGAAAAAATGGACCGTTCTCTAACTCAACCTGAACAACGTAAATGAACGTAAATGAACGACTCGTACTCCCCTGCAGGGGAGTACTTTCGTTCGTCACCCAATGACTGCAAATGTCCGATTGTCGTGAAATGATTGCATGACGTGAGCGTCCGGCGCGAGGTTTTTATTTCTCAACAAATTGCTTCGGCTGTTGCTGTCCCGGGCAGTTCAGGCTGTGATAGACCGGCTTCGGTCCGATCTCCAGCGCTGTCAGCTCGCCGCCCCAAAGGCAGCCGTGGTCGAGCGGGTAGATGCCCGGGTCATCCCGTTTGCCGAGCGTCGACCAGTGACCGAACACGATGCGCATGTTGCGGCTGTTGCGCTGCGGTACTTCAAACCATGGCAGATAACCGTCCGTCTGGGTGCCGGGTGGCCCCTTGCTGACGAGGTTCAGCCGGCCGTCGGGGTCACAATATCGCAGGCGGGTAAAACAGTTGATCATGAAGCGGGTGCGGTCATGACCGGTGAGTGCCTCGTCCCAGTGGTCCGGTTTGTTGCCGTACATGTTGGCCAGAAAATCCCGGTAATCCGGGCCGCGCAATACCGATTCCGCCTCATGTGCACAGGCCTGTGCCAGTTGCAGGTCCCATTGGGGCGGCAGTCCGGCATGCACCAGCGTGAAGCCCGAATCGGCATCATGGTGCAGCAGTGGCCGGTGACGCAGCCAGTCGACCAGTTCGTCACGGTCGGGTGCGGCAAGCACCGCGTCCAGCGTGTCCTTGCCCTTGCTCGGCCGATCACCGTTCGCAGTCGCTATCAGGTGCAGGTCGTGGTTGCCGAGAACGGCGACCGCGCGCTCGCCAAGCGAACGCACAAAGCGCAGCGTCTCCAGTGACTTGTTCCCGCGGTTGACGAGATCGCCGCAAAACCACAGGGTGTCATGCGCGGGTTCATAGCGGATTTGTTCCAGCAGTGCCTGCAGCTCGTCAAAACAGCCCTGCACGTCGCCGATGGCGTAGACAGCCATACCGGATCAGGAGTCAGTGCAGTGTGCGCGGGATCGCGAGTGTGAACGACGGGATATCGGCGTCGAACTCATCGCCGTTTTCCGCAACCATCTGGTAGCTGCCGCGCATGCTGCCGACCGGCGTAGCGATCATGGTGCCGCTGGTGTACTGGAAACCCTCTCCGGGTTTCAGATGCGGCTGCTCACCCACCACGCCCTCGCCCTTGACTTCCTGCGTATTGCCGTTGGCATCGGTAATGATCCAGTGTCGCGCCAGCAACTGGGCCGGGACCTCGCCCTCGTTGCGAATAGTGATCGTGTACGAAAAAACGTAGCGCTCGTTATCGGGCTCTGACTGGCCCTCGATGTAATTTGTTTCCACCTCGACGGTGATGTTGTGGTGTGGTTGTTCGCTCATGGGCCTGCCTGTTTTGCTCCGCACAAGCATACCTGTTCATCAATTGGGTGACAAAATCGTGGCCTTCGAGTCGTTGGCGTGTCCGCCGGGGCACCTGTCCCGGTCGACTGCGCTTTGTGCTGGAATATCACAACTAATTGATAAATATAATAAATATAAATTACAGCTGGCCGGGTCCGGGCCCCGGGAAGGTGGTTTTGTGATCTGCGTCCCAGAAATGAATCCCGGTCCGGTTGATGATGGTCATAACACGGAAGCCGAGGAGGCCGCCACATGCAGACCCGACGCATCACCAGGAAACCTGACCTGCTGTTTGTGCTGACCCTGTTGACGGGTATCGGCGTCCTGACCAGTACCACGGCCCTCGCAGAAGAATCCATCTTCGGTAACGCCAACCTGTTCCGGAGCGTACAGCTCGAAGACCTGCGCGACGGCGATCTCAGGATGGCAGGCGACCGGCATACCGGCCTGCACCTTTCGGCCAGGTCACAGTCAAGGTCCGCACGCTATAACGTCCAGCATGATAGTTCCGCGACCAGCGACACCGGCGTCCACATGTCGTGGAAGCTCTCCTGGTAGTTGCCCGCTAGCGGTTCGCTACCCGGTTTGCCAGCGCGGCGAACTCTGCCAGAGTCAGCGTTTCTGCGCGTACCCCCGGATCAACTCCGGCAGCACTGATCTCATCCACATCCAGTAACGCGCGCAGGGTATTGCGCAGGGTCTTGCGTCGTTGTGCGAATGCCTGGCGTACTACATCACCGAAGACCGTTTCATCAGCCACGGACACCGGCGGCGTGTCATACGGATCCAGCCGAATGAAGGTCGATTGCACCTTTGGTGGAGGATTGAATGCGCCGGGCCCGATGTTGAACAATGGCGTTACCCGGCAGCGATACTGCAGCATGACTCCCAGTCGGCCCCGGGTGCCACTGCCTGGCGGCGCCGCCATACGCTCCACCACCTCCTTTTGCAGCATGAAGTGCATGTCGTGGATACACCGGTGTTGATCGAGCAGGTGAAACAGCAGTGGTGTAGAGATATTGTAGGGCAGGTTCCCGACCACGCGTAACGGTTTACCGTCTGCCAGCGCGCTGAAATCAAACGTCAGGGCATCGGCGCAGTGTATCGCAAGCTCGCCACTGTCCCTGCATTTCCCGGCCAGCGGTCCAACCAGGTCGCGGTCGAGTTCAATGACATCCAGGCGGCCGGCCGCCTGCAGCAGGGGCAGGGTGATTGCGCCCTGTCCGGGCCCGATCTCGACCAGGTGTTCGCCCGGCTGCGGATTGATCGCCTGCACGATCCTGCCGATGACCGCGGGATCATGCAGGAAGTTCTGGCCGAATCGTTTGCGGGGTGTGTGTTGCATGGACCGGCAGGATTCTACCGTTATTTCGTTTGCAATGAACCGGGGTTGTTGCCCCGACTACCGGTATTTCGCTGCCGTGATGAACTCGCCGAAAGACTCGCACCACACGACGACGGTGTTGAATGACCCCGGATCGATGGATCCGGGTACCGGCACAACGAAATTCTCGAAGGTCCTGACATCGCCGACGCGTACCATATCGGCTTTCAGCGAGGTAAATTCGTCCTCCGTCTCGACGAACCCGGGTGACAGGTACAGCCTGTAGTCCGGTCCCGGGGCAATCCGGCCATGCAGTGAAATGAACTCGCGGCCGACTGATACCGTCCCATCGCCCCAGTGCAGCAGGTCGCTGCCCTCGAGGTCACGTGTGAACTCGCCGGTAAATTCGGCCTGGTCCAGGGCTGCAGCCATCTCGGTTGTCGACGGTGCGTCCGGTGCTGTCAGTATGGGCAGTGCGTAGATGCCTGCAGCGAAACCGGCGGCAGCAACAAGTAAATGTGAAATGACAAGCGCATATGGTCTGATCATGATGATGTCCGTAATTATCGGTTATCTGTAAGTGAAGGTCTGGTGGTTGTGGAATCCGGTGATGCCGACGGTATAGTCGCCTGGTGGGCCGGCAGGCGGTGACCGCTACGTGTTGCCGGGTTTCTCTGCGCGCACGACCACAAATGCACCGTCGCCGTGTCCTTCTGCAGGGTTTTGCCCGGATACTGCTTCATCCTCTCCGGGAAACAGTGTCTGGAGGAAAACCAGCCGTATAAACCCTGCAGTCCTGAGCGCATCTGACACTTCGTCCACGGTGTGAAATCTTGCGTTCCTGTAAAACCTGCTGTCATCTCTCCGCTGTTCGTAGACCTTGCCGAGCGGGCTTTCTTTATCGATGAAGCCGATTACGACAGACCCGCCCCGCACCAGGATCCTGAATACCTCGTCAAGGGCCGGCTTCAGCGAGTCGAGAAAACAGATGGTCGTAACGAAAAGTACGTAGTCGAAGGCTGCCGTTCTCAACGGCAAATACTCCGCGATTCCCTGTATGGTGGCTATTCCCCTTGCGCGTGCACGCGCAAGCATGGCGGGGGACGGATCAAGACCGTTTCTGACGCCCAGTGGCGCGGAAAACTGCCCGCTGCCAACACCGATCTCTATGCCTGTTCCACTGACAGGCAACAGTTGTCTGATTGCTGCAAGCTCGGCCTGGTAATATGCTGCGTGATTTTCGAACCATTGGTCATATGGCTCCGGGTATTCATCAAATGCCGATGTTCTGCCCATATCCCCATATTAGAACAAAATTTGTCCGCAGGAATATCAACGGTCGCGAACGGCCCTGGACCTCCTGTCTGTCATCTCAACCGCACAGGCTATCGCGGTTTCCAGACTGCCGCTGTCGGCACGGCCCGTGCCGGCGAGGTCGAGTGCGGTGCCATGGTCGACCGAGGTGCGGACAATCGGCAGGCCCAGGGTGACGTTTATGGCGCGACCGAAGCTTGCATGTTTCAGTACAGGCAGGCCCTGGTCGTGATACATGGCGAGGATGGCATCGCATTGCGCGATGCTGTCGGTGGTGAATACGGTATCGGCCGGGAACGGGCCGTCGACAGTCAAACCTTCTGCACGCAATGCCTGCAGGGTGGGGATAATGACGTCGAGCTCATCGCGGCCGAGGTGGCCGTCCTCGCCTGCATGCGGGTTGAGACCGCAGACCCTGATGCGCGGCTGTTCAATGCCGAAGCGTCTCACCAGATCGGCATGCAGTATGCGGATGACGCGCTGCAAGCGCTCCTCCGTGATCAGTGCGCTGACCTCCGACAGCGGCACATGCGTGGTGGCCAGCGCCACGCGCAGGGTGCCGGCGGCCAGCATCATGACCACGTGATCGGTGTGCGTGGCAGTGGCGATGTACTCGGTATGTCCGCTGAACGGGATGCCGGCCTCGTTGATAATGCCCTTGTGCACCGGGCCGGTGACCATGGCGGCGAATTGGCCGGACTGGCAGCCTTCGATTGCACGGTCAAGGGTCTCGAGGACATAGCGGGCATTCGCGCTGTCGAGTGCACCCGCCCGGACCGGCGCGCGCAGTGCCACCGGCAATACGCAGCATTCACCGGCGAGTGTAGCGGCCGGCTCCCTGTCGGGTTCGAACATGCGCACCGTGAGCGGCAGGTTCAGCTGCCGTGCACGCGCCTGCAACAGCTCCGGGTCGCAGATAGCGACCAGGTCAATGTCCTGTGCCTGCTGTGCCAGCTGCACGCACAGGTCCGGCCCGATACCGGCCGGTTCACCGGGCGTAAAGGCAAGACGTGGACAGAAGGCGGGCAAGGGCAAATCGGAATGCGGACCGGACCTGTCAGGTACCCTCGATACGGTACTCGACATAGGCCTCGTCACGCAGGCGCCGCAGCCACAGGAACAGCTCCTCATCGTACTTGCGCGAGCGGATCAGATTGCGCGCCTTGTTGCGTTCGAATTCTTCCGTGTTGTCGTGATCGCGGTATTCCTGTACCTGGATCAGGTGCCAGCCGAACCGCGTCTTGACAGGTGCACTGATTTCGCCCGGTGACAGCGCATCCATGGCTTCCTCGAACAGGGGTACCGTATCGCCGGAGCTGAGCCAGCCGAGATCGCCGTCCCTGCTGGCCGAGAGTGTGTCCTGCGAGTTGGCGCGGGCCAGGTTGGCAAAATCCTCGCCTGCGCGCAGCCTGATCTCCAGCTGCCGGATGCGGGCCAGGTTCTCTTCATCGCTTTGCACAAGATCCGGTTTCAGCAGGATGTGACGCACACGGGTCTGGCGCATGATGTGCCGTTCATCGCCGCGCTTTTCCACCAGTTTGATGATATGAAAACCGCCGGGGCTGCGGATCAGGTCGGAGATATCGCCGACCTCCATCTGCTTGACCGGCTCGACAAACAGGCCGGGCATCTGGCCGATACTGCGCCAGCCGATGTCACCACCTTCCAGTGCCGTTTGCCCGTCCGATTCCGCAATCGCGAGTTCGGCAAATCCGCCGCCGCCGCGCAACCGCGCATGCAGGTCGAGCGCACGCTGTTCCGCGGCCTCGATCTGTTCCGGGCTGGCGGCGTCGGGAATAGCCACGAGAATATGTGCAAGGTGATACTCGACATCACCCTTGCCGCTGGCCTTCAGCGTGGCCAGCAGGTTGTCCACCTCCTGCTCGTTGACCTTGATGCGGCTGCTGATCATCTGGCGGCGGATCTGCTGTATCAGCATCTGCTTGCGCAGGTCTTCGCGGAAGGAGGTGTAGTCGTAGCCGTCGCGTTCGATGACCGCGCGGAAATCTGTCAGGGTCATGCCGTTGTCGCTCGCCAGTTCCCGGACCTTGTCGTTCAGCATGCTGTCATCGATTGTGCTGCCGGAGCGCTCCGCGATCTGCAGTTGCAGCTTTTCCACGACCAGTCGTTCCAGGACCTGACTCTGCAGAACGTTGCGTGGCGGGACTGCCGTGTCCTTGTCCTGCAACTGTTTTCTGATTTCCTCTATTGCACTTTCCAGCTGGCTGGAGACGATAATACCGTCGTTGACGATGGCAACGATGTGATTCAGGGAAGTCGGCGAGCCGCTTTTGTGTTCGGCAGCGATACACGTGCCGGCAGCCGACAGCAGGAAAACCAGGGACAGGAGGCGGTGATACTTCATGAGAGAGAACCTGTTATTTATCAGTTGGCAGCCTGATAACCAAGGATACCACGTTCAAGTGCGTCATCGACGCTGCTGCCGAGCTTGCCCAGGCCCTTGAGCTCGAGCTGGACGAACACGGCGGTGTTGCGTGCCTGGTCGTCGTTGTTGATATAGCTGCGGGCCAGTATCTGGATCCCCCAGCAGCAGCGCTCATACCCGAGACCCGCCAGCGCCTCAATAGTTTCATTGTCATCTATGGCGTAGTACCAGCGCCCGACCGCGTGCCATGCGCGACCGAGCGGCCAGAGGAACGAAAGGTCGGCCTGTTCCTGGATGTCGTCCCGGAAGCGGTAGCCCAGGTTCAGCAGGCGGCGGGGGCCGGCACGGTATTGCAACTGGACATTGTTGCGTACCGACTGCGAAGTGTGCGGGTTCCAGTGCACCTCACCCAGTGCGCTCCAGCGGCGGGACAACCCCACCGACAGCTCGCCGATCAGGTCAGAGCTGTCCAGGGTGTCGACTGTCTCGCCCGGCAGGATGACAGTGCGATCGCGGAAATACAGCAGCGAACCAATGCTGGCACTCAGCAGCTGCCGGCCGCTGGCAGGGTCGACGATGCGGGTCGACAGGGCAACGGCCAGCTGGTTGGCATCACCCATGCGGTCCGGGCCGCTGAAGCGGTTTTCACGAAACAGCGACCAGAAGTTCTGGTCGTAGTTATCGGTGTCGAATATGGGCAGGTTGCCCTGGTCCTTGTACGGGACATGGAGGTAGAACAGTCGTGGTTCCAGTGTCTGGATATACGGCCGGCCGCTCCAGCTGCCGTTGCGTTCGAACACCGTGCCCATATCCAGGGTGGCAATCGGCAGGGTGCGGACCGGATCATCCGGCATGCCGGCACCGGTGTTATCAAGTCGATAGACAGTATGGCGCACCGCGACCGTCGGTTTGATGTACCAGCCGGGACGTTCCAGCGGCAGGCTGATGCGCGGTGTCAGGTCGAGCCGGCTGCCGGTCACCAGGGTATTGTTGCTGTGCGTGAAATAGTTCAGTTCGGCCTCGGCGCTGGCCTGCAGCCCCAGTATGCGCTTGTCCGGTGCGGTGCTGAAGACGATTTGCGGCAATTGCTTGTAGGGCCGGTCAGCTGAAGAAAGCGTGGAATCCACATTCTGGAAATCCTGCACGGTGATGCCGGCCTGCCAGCTGTCACCGTGCCAGGTGGCCTGCGCGGTGCGTTCCAGGCTGGTCTGGCTGGTCTGCACCAGGGTACTGCCCAGATCCTCGAAGTAGCTGGTGTCCGAGACATTGCTGGCCTCGATGCGGGTCGACAGCCGTGGTACCGGGTTGCCGCTGTGCCGTATCCTCACCAGGCTGCGGTCCTGGTCGCCAAACTCCTTGTCGCTGGCCAGATATTCGCCCGAGATACTGCCGCTGCTGCGCCGGTTCAGGTAGCGGAAATCAGCACCCATCATGACACCTCGGTCTGTCATGAGTCGCGGTGTCAGTGTCAGGTCGCGATGCGGGGCGATGTTCCAGTACCAGGGCAGGCTGATATCCAGGCCGGTTTCGTCGGTGGTGCCGACCTTCGGAAACAGCAGGCCGGACTTGCGCCGATCATCCAGCGGGAAGCTGATGTAGGGCGTGTACAGCAGCGGGACGCCCTTCAGGGTGATTTTCGCATTGCGCGCCTCGCCGCTGCCCCTGGCCTGGTCCAGTTCGATTTTTTTCGAGGTCAGTAACCAGTCCTCGTTGTCGGGAGGGCAGGCCGTGTAGGATGCCTGCTCCAGGTATTGCCGCATCGCGCCCTCGAAACCCAGCGCACTGGCACGACCGCGTGCATGCTGGCCGGGTACCGTGAAGGTGATGTTTTCCAGCCGGCCGCGCTCTGCCTGTGTTTCGATCAGTGCATTGTCGGCTGTGACCACCAGGTTTGGCCCCGCGAAGCGTACGCCGTCCCCGGCCGCGAGTTCACCGTCTGCACGCTTGTAGATTATGCTGCCGGCCTGCAGCTGCTGTTCGCCGTAGCGGATGACGGCATCGCCGCTGAGCGTGAATACACGTTCACTGCTGGCCTGAATATTGTCGGCCCGCAGGTCGACGGTGTCGGGGTCGTCAATAGCGGCCAGGTGTTCGGGCAGCGGTGCAGGCGGGCACTGTGACCAGCGTTCCTCGTCAGCTGCCGGGGTATCGGTGTCTGCGATGTCTGTGTCTGCAGTGTCTGTGTCTGCAACTTCGGTGTCTGTATTGTCGGTTGCTGCAGTGGTACCGGTTTCCGCGACGTCAGCTTCTGCGAATCCACTGTCAGCGGGTTTGGGCGGTGTGCCGGTATCGGTCGGCTGAACGACAGGTGCAGGCGTTGCACCGGTAGCAATCGGCTGCGCGGCAGGTGTATCCAATGGCCCGGTCACTGCAGCGGGCGATGCGGCCGCATCGGGTGCCGCGGCCGGTGTCTCAACAGCACTTGCCGGCGGTGGCGTTTCGTCAGCCGGGATTGAATTTGTGCCGTTATCCGGTGTCTCTGCTGTAGTGCCATCCGGCGAGACCTTGCTGGTACACTCCCACCCGGCCCCCGCCCGCTCAATGCAATCCCAGGGACTGTCTGCGAAGCCGGGGCGCATGACCGCCAGTAGCAGTGTGGCCAGGGCAAGGTAATGGCTACGCCTGACGCTCACCGGGCCGGTTTCCGGTCTGGAGCGTAAATCGTCAGCGAAATCAGTTGACTAATGGGCATTGACGGAAAGTGTCAGGCTTGTTGTCAGTTGACCGGCCCAATGGCGGGTGCGGGCTAAAATCGCATAGAATGGGTTTAACTTCAAATATTTTGTAATCAGTGTGTTAGCGACCAAGAATCGAATACAGATCTTTACCCTGGTGGGCCTGCTGGTGGCCGGTGCGGTGCTGTTGCAGACGGCCCCCGATCCCGAGCCGCAGTTGCAGGAGGCGGCCGTGCCGCGCGTGTTTGTTGCCCGCGTGGATCTGCATGACCTGGTGCCGACGGTAACCGTCAGCGGGCGGCTGGATCCCGCGCGCAAGGCGGCGCTGCATTTCGAACTGTCCGGGCAGATCGAGGAGCGTGCCGTGGAACCGGGTCAGGCGATGGCTGCCGGTGATCTGCTGCTGGCGCTTGCTGCGGGTGACTATGCCGATGCGCTGGCAGAGACCAGGGCGCAGCTCACCCAGGAATCCCGCAACATCAGCCGCGATCGCGAGCTGCTGAAACTTGCCCGGAAAAACTACGCCTTGCAGAAAAACGACCTGACACGCCTGGAACAGCTGGGCGCGGAATCGCTGGTCTCCAAATCGCATCTCGACGAGGTTCGCATCCAGTTGATCCGGCTGGAGTCGGAAGTCGCGCAACTCAAGGCGAGCACCGGCTCGGCGGATGCGCGCATTGCGCTGAAGGAGGCCGCGCGCAACCGCGCGGCACGCAACCTGGAACGAACCCGGCTGCAGGCGCCGTTTGCGGGTACCGTGAATGCCGTCAACGTGCAAAGCGGTGATTATGTCACGCCCAGCCAGACCGTTGCCGAGCTGGTCGATGCCAGTGCACTGGACCTGTATGTGGAAGTGCGCGGCGACGTGGCGCAGTCGTTGTCACAGGGGCAGGCCGTGGCGGTCACCGTTAATGGCGGAGAATTGCAGGGCGAGGTGATCGCATTACAGCTTGATCCGGATCCGGTGACCTTCACGCACGCGCTGCGGGTACGCCTGGCCGGTAACCATGCGCGTCCCGGTCAGGTCGCGCAGGTTCGCCTGCCGCTGCAGGCCCAGCAGGGCGTGACCGCAGTCCCCGCGACCGCGGTACTGTTCGAGGAGGGCGAAACGTTCGTGTTTCGCGTCCAGAATGACCTGCTTGAACAGGTTGCCGTCGAACTGGGCGGCCGCGTTGACCAGTGGCAGGTCGTACTGCAGGGAATCAGGCCGGATGACATCGTCGTGACCCGTGATGTCGCGGCGCTCAGCAACGGTCAGAAGGTGACGACCGAGATGTCGCCGGCCGCTGCAGTGGCCGGTGTACAGCGCGCCAGGTGAATAAGGAACCTTCCTGACCCATGTGGCTGATCCGTTATTCCATCCGTAACCCGCTGGTTACCAACCTGTCACTCGGCATTATCGTCATCATGGGCGTGCTTGCGTGGCGCGCCATGCCGCAGGAAATGTTCCCCAACATCGAGCTCGATGCCGTCAGTATCAGCGTCGAATTCGAAGGCGCATCCCCCGAAGAGGTCGAGCGCCAGATCAGCATCCCGGTCGAGGAAGAATTCGAGGGTATGCCCGAAATCGATGTGCTGACCTCCACCAGCAGCGAGGGTATGGCGTCGATCATGATCACCCTCAAGTCGGGTACCAACGTGGACCAGTACATGCGCGATGCACAAACCGCGCTGGACCAGATCACCGACCTGCCGGACGAGGCGGAAGAACCCGAGCTGGTGCGGGTGAAGGCGCGCTTTCCGGTGATCAGCATGAGCCTGTTCGGTGATGTATCGCGCGGTTACCTGTACGAGCAGGCCGACCTCATCAAGCAGCGCATGGCGCAGATTCCGGGTGTGGCCAGCGTCGGCCTGGCCGGTAACCGTGAGTGGGAGATCTGGGTCGAGGTCAACCCGTTCGACCTGGCAGCGCACGAGGTATCGCTCAACCAGGTCATGGAGGCCGTGCGCGGCAACCTGCGGGATCTGCCGGGCGGCTCACTGAAGGCGCGCGAGGGCGATATCCTGCTCCGTGGCAAGGGGGTTGCGCCGGACCCGGAGGAGATTGCGGGGATCTCTGTGCGCAGTAACAACCGGGGCGGACAGCTGCGTCTTGGTGAAGTGGCGAATATCGAGTTGCGGCTGGAGGAGGCGCGTACCATTGGCCGCTTCAACGGGCGGCCATCGGTCAACATGACGGTGACCAAGACCGCGAATGCATCCACCATTGATGTGGCGGATGCAGTCTATGCCTTCGCTGATGAACTGCGCACCGAACTGCCACCCACGCTGGAAGTCGGCCTGTTCAACGATCTTTCGAAATACGTCAAGAACCGTCTCAACACCGTCAAGTCATCGGGACTGGTCGGCCTGACGCTGGTGCTGCTGTCCTTGTACCTGTTCCTGAACTTCCGGGTGGCGCTGATCACGGCCATGGGTATCCCGATGTCTTTCCTGGTGGCGGTCGTGGCGATTTACTATCTCGGTTACACCATCAACATGATCTCGCTGTTTGCGTTCCTGATTGCGCTTGGCCTGATCGTCGACGATGCCATTATCGTAACGGAGAATGTCTACCGGCACATGGAGGCCGGCAAACCGGCTGCCGAGGCGGCCCGCACGGGTGCGCACGAGGTGCTGTGGCCGGTGCTGGCGAGCACCGCGACCACGGTGGCGGCCTTCATGCCGATGTTCGCCATTACCGGTGTGATGGGTGCCTTTATCGCCGTGATACCGGTGGTGGTCAGTGCCTCGCTGATGGGTTCCCTGTGGGAGGCCTTCGCGGTGTTGCCTTCGCATGCAGCCGAGCTGCTGCATGCCGGCAAGAATGCGCCGCAGACCCGTGAACGGCGGGTCGACTGGAGCCACCTGCTGCCGCGCTACCTCGGCTGGCTGCGCTGGTCGCTTGACAACCGTTACTTCGTCACGCTTTTCTCGATCGGTCTGCTGGTCGTTACCATGATCTACGCCTCGACACGCATCCCGTTTCAGTTGTTCGACAACGTCGATGTCGGTCAGTTTTTCATTAATGCCGAGGCGCCGCAGACCTACAGTCTGGAAGATACCGACAAACTGGCGAAGGAGATGGAAACGATTATCCTCGGCTCGCTCTCCGATGAGGATCTCGACAGTCTGCTGACGAATGTGGGCGTGTCATTTATCGATTTCAACCGTTTCCAGGTCGGGAGTCATTACATCCAGCTGGTCGTCGATCTCGAGAAGGCCAGGCCCGAAGGTATTATCGAGCGCTTCATTTCACCGCTGGTCAGTCTCAAGTTCGGGTGGGATGGCAGCCGCACCCGTGCGACGGAAGACATCATCAACGAGCTGCGCGACAAGCTGCAGGCCGTTGCCGGTGTTCGGCGCATCTCCATCCAGCGTCCGCAGGGCGGGCCGGCCGGAGCCGATATCGAGGTCGGTGTCAGTGGCCGAGACGTGAATATCCTGCGCCACAAGGCCACTGAAATCGTTAACTATCTCGAGCGACTGCCGGGCGTGCATGACGTGCGACAGAATCTCGAGACCGGCAAACTGGAATACCGTTACTCGCTCAACGCGCGCGGCAAGGAGCTGGGCCTGCAGCAGACCGACCTCGCTGCAGCCGTGCGCACCGGTTTTCTCGGTGTTGAGGCCGTGCACGTGACGCGCGGCAACAAGCGCATACCGGTGCGCGTGATCTACCCGGAATCGATTCGCGAGACCAGCGATCTCGACCGCCTGCCACTGGTGCTGGACGACGGGCGGCTGGTCTACCTGGGTGACGTGGCGACTGTGACGACCGGGCGTGGTATGAATACCATCAGCCGCCGTGATACCCAGCGTCTCGGTATCGTGACGGCCGAGGTGGATGGCCAGGTGACCACACCGCTGGAGGTTACCGAGCTGGTGCGCAAACAGTTCGTGGACATCGGCAAGGAACTGCCCGGGTACGAGCTGCTGTTTCTCGGCGAAAAGAAAGATGCATCAGAGTCATTCAGGGGCATGAAAGATGCGATGCTTATCTCGGCGGCCATCATCTTCTTTATCCTGGCTGCGCTGTTCCGTTCGATGCTCGACCCGCTGGTGGTGATGGCCGCCATCCCGTTCGGCATGATCGGTGTCGTATTCGGACACATGCTGTTCGATTACAACCTGCAGTTCCTGTCGGCCATCGGCTTCCTGGCGCTGACCGGTATCGTCGTCAACGATTCACTGATCCTGGTAAGTTTTGCCAAGCGCATGCGCGGCGAGGGCATGGCGCGCGAAGAGGCAATGCTGGAGGCCGGTCGCGT
>JABDRC010000189.1 GCA_013041945.1 Halobacteria archaeon | reverse complement strand
GTGTTCATGCGGCGGACTCCTGGCGCTGATCACGCCGTTCGATTAAACCAATGAACGCATCTTCCATGCTTGGCGTAGGCTGCTGTTTGGTTTTAAATCGGTCCTTCATCTCCGACGGTGTGCCCTCGGCCAGCAACTCGCCCTCGGCCATGATCACCAGCCGATCACAGTAGTTAGCCTCTTCCATGAAATGGGTTGTCACCAGCACGGTGACGCCGGACTCGGCCAGCGCATTTATGCGTTGCCAGAACTCCCGACGCGCCAGCGGGTCGACACCGGAGGTAGGCTCGTCGAGAAACAGGATATCCGGTTCATGTAGCAGGGATGCCGCCATGGCCAGGCGCTGTTTGTAGCCCAGCGACAGATCGCCGCTGGCACTGTGTTGATAATCACCGAGTTCGAAAGTTTGCAGTGCCCAGTCGAGGCGGTGTTTACGCCGTTTCTTATCCAGTCCGTAAGCACTGGCAAAAAACTTCAGGTTCTCGTACACGGTGAGGTCCACATACAGGGAAAAACGCTGCGCCATGTAACCCAGGTGACTGCGGGCATGGGCACTAGCGCGGCGTAAATCATGACCGGCCACGGTGAGCTGGCCGGCGCTCGCGGGCAACAGGCCACACAGCATGCGGAAGGTCGTCGACTTGCCGGCCCCGTTGGCGCCCAGCAAGCCGAACACCTCGCCCCGTTGCACGTTAAAGCTTATATCCTTCACTGCGTAAAAATCGCCGAAGCGTTTCTGCACATTGGCCACTTCGATGACCGTGTCGCCATCCAGCCTGGCAGCGGGCTTTATAACCAGGTCAGCGGCGCCTGGCTGGTCCTGTTTCAGGGTCGCAACGAAAGCGTCTTCGAAACGGGGTTCCGCCGACTCGATGCGCACATCGTCGATGCCGGCGAGTGCTTTGCGCATCGGATCAGTGTCGTCGGTCGTGCGCGTGATCACGCGCACCTGTTCGTTATCGATCACCGCATCCATGATGCCGGCCTGATCACTCAGCCGGTGCAACAGGTTGCGCTTGCCGAGCCGTTTCGTACCCACCAGGAAACTGCGCCCGCGCATCGGTTCGCTGAAATGCCTGAAGTTGCCCTGGTCGAGAATACGTCCCTGATGCATCAGGATCAGCTCGTCGCAGCGTTCCGCCTCGTCCAGGTAGGCGGTGCTCAGCAGCACGCTGACGCCTTCATCATGGACCAGCCGATGGATGATCGTCCAGAGCTCGCGGCGCGACACCGGATCGACGCCCACCGTGGGCTCGTCCAGCAGCAACAGTCGCGGTGTCCCCACCAGTGTACAGGCCAGCCCCAGTTTCTGTTTCATGCCACCGGAAAGTCTCCCGGCCAGGCGACGGCCGAACGGACCCAGCCCGGTCATGTGCATGAGATCCGCGTAACGGGAAGTTCGTTGATCCAGCGGCAGGCCCTGAAGGTCAGCGTACAGGTCCAGGTTTTCCTGCACACTCAGGTCTTCATAGAGACCGAAACGCTGCGGCATGTAGCCGACCGCCGACTGGGTGTCGATGGGAGATTGCACCACGTCGATGCCGAGTACGTCGATGTTGCCCGTATCGGGCAACAGCAGCCCGGTTGCGAGACGCATCAGCGTGGTCTTGCCGGCCGCATCCGGACCAATGAGCCCGGTGATCTTTCCGGCTTTCACCGCTACGCTGATGTCTTCGAGCGCGGTGATTTTTTTATTGTCGACATCGAAGCAGCGCGACACACCGTTGAATGTCAGTGCCGCAGGTGTGCTCATGGCTGCTCGAGTGCGGGAGAAGGCGTCGCCTCTGAACCGGCATCCGCGCACGCTTCATCGGCTGTGCCTTCGATGGTTTCGTGCTCATCGGGATGCAATGTCACCGTCGCCGGCATGCCCAGGCGCAGTTCGTTAGCGGGATTGCAGGCATAGACGCGCATCTGGTACACCAGCCGCGTGCGCAGCTCCGGCGTCTCCACGTTCTTCGGAGTGAATTCCGCGGTGGGTGAAATGTAACCAACCCAGCCGTCATAGATTTTATCTGGATAACTGTCGGTGCGGATCTCGGCCCTGACGCCCGGTTTCACCTGCCCCAGGCGAGACTCTGGCAGGTAGGTACGAACCCACACAGGATCAGTCAAGGCCAGCGTCAGCACCGGTGTCTGCGGGGTGACGAAATCGCCCGGTTCGACGATACGCTCGCGAATCACGCCTGCCTGCGGTGCATAGATTTCCGCATCCAGCAGTGCCTGGTCAATCTCCGCCAGCGCAGCCTCGGCCGCCATCACGTGCGCCGCTGCCACCCGGCTTTTTGCCTCTGCCACATCCGCATCATCCTGTGAAGACAGCTTCTGCTTCGCCAGCCGCTTGATGCGCTGGTAACTCAGCTTCGCGGCATGGGCCTCGGCCTCTGCAGCCACCATCTCCGCATGCAGCCGCTTGCGCTCGGCCTGCAACCGATCGGTGTGCAGTCGCGCCAGCAATTGCCCGGGATTAACCCGATCGCCTTCTTCCACGAAAATCTCGCCAACATGCTCGTTGCCATTAAAGGCCAGGCGTACTTCGCGTATGTCGATGTTGCCATAAAGTACAAGCGAACCTGAATTATCACTGGAGGTGAGTTGCGTTTTCCAGTAGACGACACCGGCAACAAGGGCAAGGATAATGACCACTAGGGCCAGGAGGGCTTTTTTGTTCACGGCTGCGCCTTGTTGTTAATCAGGATAATCGAATGATATCAAACAATTTTGACGTCTGATGCTATTAACCTGCCTGAGATATCCACCAGATCAAGGGGTCAAAGATCACGGGGTCACAAAGATCAAGGGGCCAGGTCTTTGATTTGTGATGGGTTGTCTGATAGCTGTTCGATTTGACATTGTATCTGCGGTCAGGTTCTTGTCAGCGGAGGACGCGGGGGGTATGCGGCGGGATTCAAACAGGTACTTGCGCTGCGTGTGACATCGATGTCACTGGATTCCAGGCGTACTTGTTTGGCTATTCGGTAAAATATCGTAATACCTTTCTTCAATAACTCCTGATCATGGTATTTTTCATGGTATTGTCAGGTGTGGCCACCGGCAAACCCGCGTCAGTACTGAATTTCCGCGGCTTATTTACAATGGAGTGGGAGTGACCGGCACTGGCAGGCACTGGCTGGCAGCGACAGGCATCCAGCGTTTATCATATACATATAGAGAACAGTATGAGAACATCGAACACTCC
>JABDRC010000186.1 GCA_013041945.1 Halobacteria archaeon | reverse complement strand
CCAGCTGTTCCGGCTCGCCGAACAGCTCCGGGAAATCATTGGCGCGGGTCAGGATATAGAACTTGCCGATATCATGCAGCAGTCCGGCCAGCATGGCATCTTCCGGTTTATCGATACCCGGTTGCTGTCTGGCGAGAATATAGGCAAGCGCACCCACGTGGGTGCTGTGTTTACTGATGGCATACATGTATTCGCGTATGACACCGTTCGCCTCTTGTGCATTGAAGGTCGTATCCATGGCCAGGGATATCACGGTGTTCCTCACCAGCTCGTAACCGAGCCGTCCGATGGCAACATTGATGTCGGTAATCTCGATCGAACCGCGCCGCAGCAGCGCGGAGTTTGCCATGCGCAACAGCCGTGATGTGAGTACCGGGTCCGCAGTGATGATTTTCGCGATATCATGGGTGGTGACATTCGGATTGTCCATCGCATCACGAATACGAATTGCGATATCCGGAAATGGCGGGATATCGAATTCCTGGTGCGAGAGTTCCGCTGCAAGGGTTTGAACGAATGCGAATGTCGCTTGTGAAGTACTCATATGGTTACCTGCTCCCTGGTAATGATGGCCCCGATCCATGGGCAAACAGGCGGCCGTAATCGCGGTACCTGTCTGTCAGGCTATCGGCCTGTGTCCGGGATAGCTGAAACGGGGGCAGGCCGCTGCGCGACCGCGGGCAGGTGCGCAGTGATAACGGCGAAATTCAGTTTAATCAGCGATTTACAGGAGCAGGCTGTAGTAGACCAGGTAGGCGGCGCTGCACAGCGACAGGCCCGTACCCCAGATCGCCATCCAGTAATGGCGGCTGCGCAGTCCGGCGAAGACGAAACCGATGCCCATCAGGAAACTGAGGACCGCGGCCATGGCAATGACACCATGTCCGACCGGTTCACCGATTTCGCCGGGTGTTTCACCGATTCGGTAACGCATAAGAGGAACGGGGACAGACTTGAGTCGAGGATGAGCGGGGACAGATCTACAAGCCTGTCCCCGCTGCCTTGTGTTACTTCGAGGCGATCTCTTCCAGCTGCTTGGCCTTGATGATCTGGCCGTCGAGACCCGCTTCCTTGCCGCTGCCGCCATAGGCGACGCTCATCAGCGTGGAGTAGTACACCACCGGCATCTTGAACTTGGTCTTGTACTTCTGGTTGATGTGGTCCTGGTAGACCTCGACGTTCATCTGGCAGACCGGGCAGGGCGTGACGATCATGTCGGCGCCACCGTCATAGGCTGACTCGATAATGTCCTTGATGAGCGCCTGGCTCTTTTCCGGTTCCGAGAAGGCCAGCGCGCCGCCGCAGCAGGATACCTTCTTGTCATAGTTCTCGATTGGCTCGGCGCCCATGGTCTCGACCAGCTTGTCGAGGTACTTCGGGTTCTCGTAGGACTCGCCGTCGATGCCGAACGGGCGGTTGGTCTGGCAGCCGACGTAACCGGCGATCTTCAGGCCGTCCAGCGGTTTCTTCACGTGCTTGCCCATTTCCTCGTAGCCGAAGTCCTCGATCAGCACTTCCACCATGTGGCGGATCTTCTGGTTGCCTTCGACCTTGAGGCCGGCCTCGGCCAGCGCCTGGTTGGTTTCGGCCATCAGGTTGTCGTCATCGTGCAGGCGCTCCTGCGTTTCCTTGGTGGCGAGCCAGCAGGCGGCACAGGTGGCGACGATGTCCTGGTCGGGGTGCTCTTTTTCGGAGATGGCCATGTTGCGCGCACTCAGTGCCAGGCGCGGCAACTCGCCCCCGCCGGCATAACCGATGGAGGCGGAGCAGCAGTTCCAGTCCGGGATTTCGTTCAGTTCGATGTCCAGCGTTTTGCACATGGAATCCACCGACACCATGTAGTTGGAGGCGGAAGCGGCCTTCTGCGAGGAACAGCCGGGATAGAATGAATAGGATTTCTTAGCCATGGTTTATGTCCTCACTTGCCGGCCACGGGTATACGCGCGGCCTCGAGTTCTTCTGCCTTCTTGAGAATCTTTTTCAGGTCGCCGGCACCCTTGCACTTGTGACCGCCGATCAGCTCCATCGGGGTGAGGCGTTTGGTCATCAGCATGCCGAGGCCGATCTTCTGCATCTTCAGCGAGGTCTTGATGCCTTCGCCGATGCCGTTCATGAAATACAGCGACAGTCCCAGCTTCAGTTCGTTGACGCGGCCGGTCTTGCTCAGGTTTTTCCAGAACAGATTCGCGAACTTGTTGGTCGGCTGCTCCTTGGGGGCAATACCGAGGCGCATCGCGTAGTGGGCCAGGCCGTGCATTATGTGCGTGATCGGCAGTTCGCGCGGGCAGCGCACGATGCAGTTGTAACAGGAGGTGCACATCCACATAGAGCTGGACTGCAGCACCTCGTCGCGCTTGCCGGCGCGGATCATCATGAACAGTTCCTGCGGCGGATGGTCCCAGTGCGGGCCCAGCGGGCAGGAGCCGGAGCAGACGCCGCACTGCATGCACATCTTTACCCACTCGCCTTCCTCGACGTTGTCCTCGACCTCGCGGAGAAAGTTGTTGCGGTACTGTTCGACCATTTGTTGATTGGCATCAGTCATTGTTATCTCCTAGAACTTGAACGGGCTCATGCCGACCTTTTCAACGGTCTCGGCCATGTCGTTAATGAGTTGCGGCGCACGTTCGATGTCCGTGATGGCGACCTCGTAGGTTGCGACGCGCTCCGCCTCGAGGCTCAGCGATTGCAGGGTGTCATCGATCTTGCTCATGCGGATGTGCGCGATCTCGGAACCCTTGACGAAGTGACACTGGTAGTTTTCACCCTTCTGGCAACCCATCAGGATGATGCCGTCGTAACCGCTGTTCAGTGCATCCGTGATCCAGATGGTATTGACCGAGCCGAGGCAGCG
>JABDRC010000183.1 GCA_013041945.1 Halobacteria archaeon | reverse complement strand
CTGCCCAGCAAATGTTATTTGAATTGTCTGTAACGTAATGAACGAAAATATTTATACAGCCTGTGAATAAGCGCAGGACATGAATTTAAATTACCACAAAGAAACAAGGCATCCCCTCCACCGAAGGGTAAGGGAGAATGCAGGATAGCAGTGATTTGTTTCTCTGTGCGCTCTGTGCCCTCTGTGGCGATTTCTTTTTTTCCTGGTGCCCTGGCGGCTTTCGGCAACTGCTCCATGCGTCGCCTAAAGGCGCCTACTTTTGGTGCCCTCGGCTCTGGCATCCTGCTTCGCCCTACCTCCTACATCCCTGTAGTCGTGCGCGAGATATTTATCGTGCCTGCAATTACTATGCAATTCAGTTGAACGTATTACACTTCCCGGCATCGCCGTGTTCGATACCCCGTTTGAACCAGCGCACGCGCTGCTCGGAGGTGCCATGGGTAAAGGACTCCGGGACCACATACCCCTGGGACTGCTTCTGCAAGCGGTCATCGCCGATCGCCGTGGCGGCATCCAGCGCCTCTTCGATATCACCGCGCTCCAGCACCTGGCGGCTGCGGTCGGCATGGTTGCCCCACAGACCCGCGTAACAATCGGCCTGCAATTCCTGTTTCACGGACAGCTCGTTGGCGGCAGACTTGCCCAGCCCCTGTTGCGCCTGGCGCACCTGCTTGCTGGTCCCCAGCAGGGTCTGCACATGATGGCCGACTTCATGGGCAATCACGTAGGCCTGGGCAAAATCGCCGGGGGCGCCGTGGCGCCGCTTGAGGTCACTGAAGAATGACAGGTCGATATACACCTTCCGGTCGGCAGGGCAATAGAACGGGCCCATGGCCGCACTGGCCATGCCGCAGGCCGAGCGGACCGAGCCGGAAAACAGCACCAGCTTCGGTTCTTCGTAGGTACGGCCGGCGCTGCTGAATATTTCGCGCCAGGTATCCTCGGTATCCGCCAGCACCACGGAGACGAAATCTGCCAGCTCCGCTTCTTCCGGTGTCGGCTGGTAATCCGTCTCCGTCGTCGTTGCCGGACCGAGTCCCTGCTGCAACTGCATCAATACAGAGGGATCGATGCCGAGAAAATAGCCAAGCGCCAGGGCCACCACGATGGTGCCGATGCCACCCTTGAACGCACCGCCACGCAGACGCTGCCCGCGACGGTCTTCAATGTTCGAGCTCCTCCGGCCCTTTCTCCAGCGCATGCTACATCCTTCTGCAACAGTATCCGGACATTATAGTGCACTTGCCGGACGGTCTGTTGCAAGCAACACAAAGTCACACAAATTGATTGTCTGTCCGCCGGATTTGGGTCACTATTGAGCTATGGAACCGGTACCGGCAGACGGCCCGCAGGACAAGCCACGGCGCAGCCGCATGCGCCTGTTCCTGATCGTGCTGGTGACGATCATCATAACGGCCGGGATCACGTACTGGATCCTGCGCGCGTGGATATTTCCGTCCGAGTTCACACCCGTCAAACTCTCCGTCAAGGAAGAACAGGTGCTGGACCGCAAGCTCGAGCGCCTCGACAGCCTGCAGACCACCAACACGCGCGGTTATGCCAAGGCACGGCAGAGTAAACAGGCACAGGACGGGCAAGACGCGGACTACCTGGAGCCGGAGGCCTACAGCGAGGAAGGCGCCGACCGCAGCATCTCGCTGACCGAACGTGAACTCAACTCCCTGGTGGCGAAAAACACCGATCTCGCCCGGAAACTCGCCATCGACCTGTCAGACAACCTCATGAGTGCCAAACTGCTGATACCGGTCGACGAGGACTTCCCGTTCATGGGCGGCCAGATATTGAAAGTCAGGGCCGGCGTGGAAATGGCCTACCGCGACACCCGGCCGATCGTGGTACTGAAAGGCGTGAGCGTCATGGGCGTGCCGGTCCCCAATGCCTGGCTGGGCGGATTGAAGAATATCGACCTGGTTGAACAGTACGGCACGGATGCCGGATTCTGGAAGGCCTTCGCCGACGGTGTTGAGCACATCGATGTCGAAGACGGCAAGATCCTTATCCAGCTGAAAGAATAGTACCCCGCGCTCATCCCGCTCAACTCTCCTGCTTCCTCCCGCAGCACTCTTACAGCGAACACTGCTTCAGCACAATGTACCAAAGGACAATAGTCCTGCCGGTATCGCCCGCCTATCATGGTCACCAGTGGCAATAATAATAATAACAAGCCACCTGACTCGTTCCGGCCCGCCAGGGCCGGTTTTGTATCAGGTAAAAAGAGTGGGCTGAACAATGAGAAAACGCGCAACAGACCGGCGCAAGTTCGGGGCTGCGAACCGCTTTCCACTGAGAGATTATTCCGGCTGCATCATTCCGTTCAATCGCAGCCACAGGCCCGACAGGCGCCTGCGAAGTTACCGTGTGAGTATTATCGAAACAGAAGAACTGCAGCCATCCGGCATTGATCCGTTATACGGATCCCCCTGAACACTCCCGTCTGCCGGCCCTTCACATACTCTCGCAGGTTGCCGCAACCCGCTTGCCGTGCCACTGGTTTTTCATTTCCAGGGTATCGGATCCCATCTTCATGATCATTTTCATCCTGCCTTCCGCGGAGCTGCCACGCGAGATGAAGGTGCCCTCGCCGTAGAATACCGGCATGTCGCCCCCGCCGCATTCCATTTTCCACGTCAGCATATTATCGATCTCCTGCTTGTCGGTCACACGACAGGTGTTGTCTTCCAGCATCACCTTGGCAGGATCGAAGTGCCTGTTCTGTATACACTCCATCGTGGTCTCGGTGATCGGCTCGCCGGTAACCGGATTTTGTGACTGCATGGTGATTTCCCATTGCCCTGTGTCGAACTGGATGGCACCGGCCGGCATCGACGCGACCGTAACGAACACGGCAGCAGCGGTGTGAAAAATCAGTTCACGTATCTTCATTATCCTGTCCCTTGCCGGTTTTCTTGCCGAGCAATTCAATTTGATAGCCGTCAGGATCCTCGATGAAGGCGAGTATCGTTGTACCCGCATTCATGGGTCCGGCCTCCCGTATTACCTTGCCGCCCCGGCTGCGCAACTCATCCACGGCCGTATAAACATCGTCCACCTCGATGGCGATATGACCGAAACCGTCGCCGGTATCATAACTGTCGGTGTCCCAGTTATACGTCAACTCGATCACCGTACTACCGGACTCGTCGCCATAACCGACGAAGGCCAGCGTGAACCTGCCATCCGGATAGTCTTTCTGTCGCAACAGCTTCATGCCGAGCACGCCGGTATAAAAATCAATCGACCGGTCGAGATTGCCGACGCGTAACATGGTGTGCAGGAGTCGCATGTTAATTTACCTCTCTTTGAGCCTGCCTGCCTGCAGTCTGTTCGACACTACTCAGGACGTCTTGTTCCGGCGCGCATCTATCCGCATGCGCAGGGCATTCAGCCTGATGAAGCCTTCGGCATCCTTCTGGTCATAGGCGCCGGCATCCTCCTCGAATGTCGCGATACGCTCATCGAACAGACTGTCGGCTTCCGACTTGCGGCCGACGACGATCACATTGCCCTTGTACAGCTTGAGTCGCACCGTGCCGTTCACATGTAGCTGCGAGGCATCGATCATTTCCTGCAGGAGCCTGCGTTCCGGGCTCCACCAGTAGCCGTTATAAACCAGGCTCGCGTAGCGCGGCATCAGTTCGTCCTTCAGGTGGGCCGCCTCGCGGTCCAGTGTCAGCGATTCCATGGCGCGGTGCGCCTTCAGCAGGATGGTACCGGCCGGCGTTTCGTAGCAGCCGCGCGATTTCATTCCGACATAGCGGTTTTCAACAATGTCGGACCGGCCGATGCCGTTGCTGCCGCCCAGTTCGTTCAGGATCTTCATTACGTCAGCCGGACTGGTCCGCACACCATCGAGGGCAACCGGATCGCCCTGTTCGAAGGTAATCTCGACATAGGTCGGCATGTCCGGGGCCGCCTCGGGTGAGACCGTCCACAGCCACATGGCCTCTTCCGGCTCCGCCCACGGGTCTTCGAGGATCCCGCCCTCGTAGGAAATATGCAGGGAATTGGCATCCATGGAATACGGCGATTGACTGCTTTTTTTATGCTCCACCGGGATGCCATGCTGCTCGGCATAGGCCAGCAGCGTTTCACGCGAGCCGAGGTCCCATTCACGCCATGGCGCGATGATCCTGATATCCGGATTCAGCGCGTAGGCCCCGAGCTCGAAGCGGACCTGGTCATTGCCCTTGCCGGTAGCGCCGTGTGCGATGGCGTCTGCACCCGTTTCCCGCGCGATCTCGACCAGTCGCCTGGCGATCAGCGGGCGTGCAATCGAGGTACCCAGCAGGTACTCGCCTTCGTAGATGGTGTTGGCGCGAAACATCGGGAAGACGTAATCGCGGGCAAACTCCTCGGTGAGGTCCTCGATATAGATTTCCTGCACCCCCACTGCACGCGCCTTTTCGCGGGCCGGCTCGATTTCCTCGCCCTGGCCGACATCGGCGGTGAAGGTCACTACCTCGCATTGATAGGTTTCTTCCAGCCACTTGAGGATGACCGAGGTATCGAGGCCGCCGGAATAGGCGAGTACCACTTTTTTTACATCAGACATAACAAACCATCCTGTATACCCCCTCTCCCTCCGGGAGAGGGCTGGGGAGAGGGGATCAAGAGCAGATATACGCCTGATACACCCCCTTCATTCTGGCCTTCTCGGCAATTGCTCCATGCATTGCTCTACCTCCTGCATCCATGCAGTCGTCCCGAGGGGAGAAGGAATTCACTATTTTACGCTTTTGCCTTCTTCCGGGTCCTGCGCAACCGCGACAGCAGGCGCCGCGCCATATCACCGAACAGTTCGGTCTGCGTGGGATGCGGGTGGATGGCCTCGGCAACCTGCTGCAGCGTCATCCCGGCAGAGACCATCATTACCGCCTCGCCGATCAGCGTGTCCGCGTGATCGGCCAGGAAATGCACGCCGATGATTCGCTGTGTGGCCTTGTCTGCCACGATCTTGATCATGCCATGGGTCTCGTGGTTGATCATGGCCTTGGCATCGATACTCATCGGTACCTTGACCTCCGCCGCATCGATCCCCTGCGCCCTGGCCTGCTCCACGGACAAGCCGGCAAACGCGGCCTGCGGGCGGGAAAAGATCACACCGCAGTCCCTGTCCTGGTCATATTTCATATTCTCGCCGACAATCGTGGCCGCCGTTACCCGGCCCTGCTGGGCTGCGGTGTGCGCCAGCATCAACCCGCCAATCACGTCACCCACTGCGAATATGTGCGGCACACTGGTGCGACAGCGGACATCTGCCGTCACGATACTGCGTTCGCTGGCGACACCGGCAGCCTCCAGTCCGAGGTCGTCCAGCACCGGCCGCTTGCCGGTGGCCATGATGATGTAATCAACGGTCAGCGAGTGCTTCTTGCCGTCGGCATCTGTATAGGCAAGCTTCATCGCACCCGGTGTACCGGAAATTCGATTGACTGCCGCAGAAGTGTGCACCGACAGGCGCGGTTCGTCGTCAAGTATGGCAGCCAGCGTCCTGGCAATCTCAGGTTCGACCTCGGCAAGGATGCGTTCCTGGGCTTCCAGCAAGGTTACGCGTGCGCCGAAGTCCTGGAAGATCTGCGCCATCTCAACACCGATGGCACCCGCGCCGATGACGGCCAGTTTCTTCGGCGGCGCATCGAGTGCCCACACCGTGTCCGAAGTCAGCACACCACCGCTGTCGAGCCCTTCGTGCGCACCGGGAATCGGTGGTACCAGCGGCGGTGCACCCGTGGCGATCACCGCAGAACCAAAGCTGATGGTATTGCCCGGTTTACCGGACGGGATGGCGGCACGGGTATGCGGATCATCCTGGTTGGTCGAGGTATGTACGGCCACGGTATGCGCATCGACGAACCGGGCAAAACCCTGGATATAATCGATGCGTACACCCTTGTCCGTCTTGAGCGCCATCTCGCCGCGCGTTTCCAGCACGCCGCGGCGATGCGCCTCCAGGTCCTTCCACACCAGTTTCGCCCTGCTGGTTCCGGTCACGCCCAGCCTCGCGTCCTCTGCACGATCGCGCATGCGGTCGGCCGCCGCGCGCCAGGCCTTGGAGGGAATGCAGCCGCGCCACAGGCATTCGCCCCCGGGGAACGGTGAATCGTTGATCATGGCCACTTTCAGTTTGTGCGCCACCAGGTCGCGGGCACAGTCTTCGCCGCCCGGACCGCCGCCGATCACGACCACATCGTAGTCCCAGTCGCCCTCGGGAATCGCGGGCCCGCCCGGCCCCATCCAGTCGGCCGGCCGCTCGATAATCGATTTGAGGGTGCGCAGGAACAGCGCGACATCGGCGCCGTTGATCACCCGGTGGTCAGCGGTGATGGTAAAGGCACTGCCCTTTTCCGTATTCGACGAAATGGCAAGGATCGCAGCCAGCCCCGGCGTGGCAATGGCGTCGAAGTAACTGACGTCGAACATGCCCATGTTCGATATCTGGAAACTGGCGCCGGTGAATTCTTCCGGGTTCAGGTGGCGCGTGCGCGCACGTGCGACCAGGTCCTTCCAGTTGTCGTTCAGTTCCGCGAGTTCACGGGTCTCGCAGCTGCGCAGGATCGGCACGACCAGGCCGCTGTCATCGGCCGCAACGGCCATGCCGATGTCGACCTGCTCGCGCTCGATCAGTTTGTCATCCGGCTGATAGCACCAGTTCATCTTCGGGTGCTTGCTGATCGCCAGTGCACAGGCCTTCGCCACGGCGACCGTCACCGACACACCGGCCGACTTGGCGGCCGCCATCAGCACCTCGAGCCGGATATGCGAGGTCACGCGGAACGTCGGCATGGAAATGGAGGACGCCATGGCACGCGCAATCGCCTTTTCCATGGATTTCATCGGCCGACCATCGCCCGGCACGGCCACCTCGAACGGCGCGGGTGCCCGCGTCACGTCGGCCGCCGTGATGACACCGCCCGGAGCGGAACCGCTGAGCCGGTCGATATCCACGCCCTGTTGCGCGGCGAGCTTTCTCGCCAGCGGCGATGCTTTACCGGCCTGCGGTCCCTGCGGACGCGGTACCGGTGCCGCCGCGGCCACACTTGACGGAGGCGCTGCCGTGGCCGGTGCCGCGGTAACCGGGGCCGCAGCAACCGGCGCGGCGGTCGCCGGTTCGGTGGCTGCCGTTGCCGCAACGCTGGCATCGACATCGGATTCCGACTCGACCAGGTAGCCGATCGCGTGCGTGACCGGCACCACTGAATCGACCGGCGCCAGCGGGCCCGACAGGAAACCGTCCCGGAATACCTCGACGTCCATCACCGCCTTGTCGGTCTCGACCGTCGCGACAATGTCACCGCGCTTGACCGCATCGCCGATATTACTTTCCCAGCTGACAATGACACCTTCCGTCATGGTGTCGGAGAGCTGGGGCATCTTGATTACATACGGGTCAGCCATGTTTATCC
>JABDRC010000179.1 GCA_013041945.1 Halobacteria archaeon | reverse complement strand
CAAGCACTTCGAACCCGCTGCCGCGTTCAACCGCGCCCGGCGCAATTCCATGGACTGGTCACAGGTGCGCCCTGAATGGGGGCTGTCGCAGAACCTGTATTTCGTGATCGGCCGGCGTCACCTGACCCAACAAACGGGGTTGAATGGCCGCGCGTTCCTGCACTCCTACGACTACCGGATCGATCCCAAGCGCCGACTGTTGGAGAACATCCTCACCGGCCCCCTGGTCGTGGGACAGTGGATAAACATGGAACATTACTTCTCCGCGGTCGACAACGAACGTTTCGGCAGTGGCAGCAAGGTCAATCACAACGTGGCCGGGCGGTTTGGCGTGATGACCGGCAACCTCAGCGATCTCCGGACCGGCCTGCCGTCGCAAACGGTGTTGAAGGATGGCCAGCCCTACCACGAGCCACTGCGCCTGATCACCGTCATCGAGGCGCCGTTCGAACATGCCCGAAAAGCGGTCGACGGGGTGGTCACGGTGAAGAACCTGGTGCAAAACGCCTGGATTCGGCTGCTGATCGTCGATCCGGAGTCCGGTGAAGTATCCGTATTTGAAGACGGCGAATGGCAGAGACGCGCTTTGCACGCCGCCGAACCCGTTACTGCGCAGGAGCCGTCCCGCTATGAAAGACCTTAACCTCAGTCAACTGAAAAAGTTGGAGATCATCCTCGAGGGCGAACATAAACAATTTGCCACGGACCTCCTCGACCACGCCGGCGTCAAGGGCTACACCATCATCAATAACCTCTCCGGCAAGGGCAGCCATGGCTTCCATGAAGGTCACCTGATGTTCAATGAGGATGACGTGCTGATCATGATCGTCGCCGCCGTGGCACCGGCGCTGGTCGAGCCGATCCTCGAAGGTTTTGCACCGTTCTACAGCAAGCATTCAGGCGTCGTGTTCATCTCTGACATCCAGGTTACCCGCCTGGTCAAGTTCACCGACTGAGCGGGTGACCGACAGGCCTCGCATACAGCGGAGTAGACCGCAGCAGGCTTCCGGTACCCAAGCAGAACCAGAGCCTCCACGCGCTCGGCCGCCCGACGGCGGCTTGGCGGACCGATTGATCATTGTCGATGGGTTGGATCGAAACTATCTGTTTTTCCCGGGAGGCGCGAAGCTTTATAACTGTCGGGTGCAAATAACCCGGGAAGTCGGCACGTGGCCATCCTGAACGAGATCCGATTCGACAATCTGCGCGGCGATCTGTTCGGCGGCGTGACCGCGGCGATCATCGCCCTTCCGATGGCGCTGGCCTTTGGCGTCGCCTCCGGTGCGGGCCCGGCCGCCGGCCTCTATGGCGCTGTGCTGGTCGGCCTGTTCGCCGCCCTGTTCGGGTCCACCCCGACCCTGATCTCTGAACCGACCGGCCCGATGACCGTGATCATGACCGCCGTGATCGCCCAGTTGCTCGCCGCCAATCCCGAGCAGGGCATGGCCATGGCGTTCACGGTGGTGATGCTGGCCGGGCTCTTCCAGATCCTGTTCGGCGTGCTGAAGCTCGGCCATTACGTCACGATGATGCCGTATACAGTGATTTCCGGCTTCATGACCGGGATCGGCATGATCCTGATTGTTCTGCAGTTGGGGCCTTTCCTCGGCCAGGCACCACCGCCCGGTGGCGTCACTGGCACCCTGTCCGCGTTACCGGCGATGATCGACGGCATACGGCCGGAAGAGACCGCGCTGGCGCTGCTCAGCTTCGGCCTGCTGCTCTTTTTCCCAAAAAAGCTCAGCCGCATGGTACCCCCGCAGCTTCTGGCCCTGGTCCTGGGCACACTGGTGTCGGTGTTTTTGCTGTCGGACAGCGAGATACGCCGGATCGGGGAGATCCCGACCGGCCTGCCGGAGATACAGCTGCCGGTGTTCAGCGCGAACCAGTGGCAGATCATGGTCGTAGAGGCTGCCGTGTTGGCGGTACTGGGCAGTATCGATGCACTGCTCACCTCGGTCATCGCGGAAAACCTGACGCGCAAGGAAAGCGATTCCAACAAAGAACTGTTCGGCCAGGGCATGGGCAATCTCGCCGCCGGTCTGTTTGGCGGCATACCCGGCGCCGGCGCCACGATGGGTACAGTGGTCAACATCCAGACGGGTGGACGCTCCGCACTCTCCGGCCTGACCCGCGCAATACTGCTGCTGATCGTGGTGCTTTGGGCGGCCGACCTGACGGAACAGATACCGCTTGCCGTGCTCGCCGGAAT
>JABDRC010000174.1 GCA_013041945.1 Halobacteria archaeon | reverse complement strand
GGGTAAAGGACCCATCGACCTCCTCCACCAGCGTGGTATGCCGGTCCAGCGGCGGCTGGTAGGCGCCACCCTGGAATACATAGCGGTCACGCACCCCGCAGTCACGCCGGACGATGACCGAGTTGTCCGGGTACTTGTACAGACGCTTGTCGTAGGTAAAGGCCCAGCCGTAACCCAGCGGCGAGTCATAGCGCGCATGGTTGTCATAGCGGCGTACCATGCGGATCGGGTAGACGCCGTCAATCTCAAGATCGGTTTCACGAAGAAAAAGCTTACCGTTGTAGAGACTGATGGGATCGCCTTCGGACTGACAGTCACAACTGGACGGTGATCCGCCTTCGCCGTCACACGGCTCCGGCTTGGGTTCTTCCTCGTTGCTCCCGCCACTGCCCGTCTGGTTCTCGGAGTGCGCATTGGCCATCTGGGATGACATAGCCAGAACACAGGCCAGCATGAATACGGACAGCCAATGCCGGAAAGACAGTCCTCCCCTGGCTACCCGTCGTAGTTCCTTGTTAATGTTTTTCATTGATCTACTTCCCATTACCCAGTTTGATGCGGCCACTGGCATCGCGGTCGAAATACAGGTTGTTTTTCACACGCTTCACGACGTCCTGGTCACTGGCCGATACCTCCACGGCACGCTCCAATGCAGCACGCGCCGCCGACTTGTGCCCGGCGTCACGCAGGAACGCGCCTTTCCGGATCCAGAATTCCGGATCACCCGGATGATGGCCCAGCGCCCTGTCGGCGGCGTCGGCACCTTCTTCGTAACGTTGTTGCGCCGTGTAGACATCCATCAAGCCCATCCAGGCCGCCTTGTCCGCCGGTGACTCGCGCAGCGCCATCAGGAAGGCACGCTCAGCATCGCGCATGCGGGACCGGGTAAAGAAATTCACGCCATCGACGTAGTGCTGCGCCGCACCCTTTTCCGCTTGCTGTGCGCTGACGGGCGCAACGAATACGCCCAATACCAGGATTACTCCTGTAAGCAACATATGCCAGAGGGGATTGTTTCCTTGATCAGTCTTACTAGCCATCAATCCTGAACTCCATAGTAGAAACACCGAAATGCGAGCCATAACCGACCACGATCGCCGTCAGATAGTGCACACCGGGCGGCACGCGGCTCATGTCCCAGGTCCAGTTGTAAGGTGTATAGGACACCTCGTTCTCATACACCATCTGGTTATCCAGATAGAACTGGATCTCGAAGCGCTGGCTCTGCACGACCGCCTGGTCCTCCGGTGCGACGGCAACCTGGAAGCGCGTGCGCCCGTTGACGACAGGTACTGCATCCCCGGCAGGCAACTTCCTGCCCACCAGCTCCAGCGTTATCGCAAAATCACGACACAGGTGTCGCTTGTGGTAGGCGTGCACGTTGAGTCCCACCGGTTTCAATCCGGGAGTACGGATGTCCGCGCTGTCGACAGGTTCCGTCAAAACAGGCCGGTCGGGCTCCGCACCCTTGACGATAATGGCATTGCGGCTCAAGCGCATGCCGTGCACGAAGAATTCCAGCTTCGGGTGTCCGGCAAGCCGGATACGCCCGGAGGCGTCATAGCCTTTCCACGGCACACGGTACTCGCCCGGCAGATGCACCTTGCCGTTGACCAGGGTGCCCAGCATGACATGCTCCTCGATGCCGTAACGGACGAACAAACGGGAGGTGGCCGGCACTGTATAGCTCACCACGCCTTCATCCGCCAGGTAACGGATGTCGTCGATATTCAAAATCTTGCCACCGGTGATGTCGGAGAGGTCATAGGTTACGTTACTGCCGTCTTTTGTGCTGGCCTTCAGCACATAATAATAGGCGCCCGGCACAACCGGTTTGCCCCTGTCGTCCACACCTTTCCAGCGTAAGGCATGATCGCCGGCCGCTAGTGGCGCCTGTGAACTTGTATGAAAGACAAGTCGTTCATAGGCATCGTATATCTCCAGGACAACGGACCCCGACTGATTGATATGGAAACTGATTTCCACAGGCTCGTCTGGTCCGCCACTGATCGCGGCCGGCGATGCCGACACACCGGTCAACTGCAGATCGGCAGCGCTGGCGTGTCCGGCGAACAGGAACATCATCAGCAAGTACAGTCCCGGGACCCTGCGCTGTATGGCACTAACCACGCTCATGGCCCCCAGGCCGGGGAGCGGCTGCTGGCACCGGCCGGTGTTACCGGTTTCGCCCCCTTGCCCTCGTTGTCGGATACCCAGATGCGATTCTCACCTGACCGATACACGGAGAATGCCAGCGCCTTGCCATCCGGTGACCAGCTGGGCTCGCCCTCGAATTCCGGCATGTCGGTAATTCGCGCAGGCTTGCCACCATCCTTGTCGTACACCCAGATATCGTAACTGCCGGCCTGGTTATCAGAATAGGCAATGACGCCTGCCCGACTGACCGCCGGATCGACTTTGAGCGATAGCGTGCCGGCAGTCAGCTGTTCCTGGGCATGGTCCTTCAGGCTGACCTGCCATAACTCATGCGCCTCTACGGTTTTCCCGGCCGAATAGACGATTTCCGCGCCATCGGGACGCCAGGCCGGCGATATTTCCAGTTCCGGCTGATTGGTCAGTTTGCGTAGCCCCTTCCCGTCGATCCCGACGATCCAGATACTGTTGTTGTCTTTCTTCTGCGTCGAGGGCAGGGAAAATGCCAGCCGCTTGCCGTCCGGCGACACCTGCGCATCGAACATGCCGCTGACCGGCAGGTTGAGATATTCCGTGTGCTTGCCATCAGCAGAGATCCGCTGGATCCGCCCATCGTTGACATTACAGACCAGCACCTTCCGGTCGGGCATCCATGAAACACGCGTCTTGTCGGTTTCATCGAACGAAACCTGCATGTGCCTATCTCCCGCCGGATCAGTCAACCAGACCTGCCAGAATCCATCCGTTAGTCGCAGATAGGCGATTCCCGCTTCATCGGCCTGCAGGCCCGCTACCAGCAGGAAACTGCCCGTCAGTGCACAGATGTATTTACTGATAGGCATTGAGTACCGCCTTGTAGAGAGTGCTGGCACCGGAATCAGTTGCCACCGCCCTGATCGCCAGGGTGTATACACCGTCGGCCGGCAGGGTCCGGTCACGCCCGTCACCCGTGCTATCCAGTCCCTGCCATTCCACCGTGTGATCCTGCGCCGCCTGCAACTCGTCATTTACCAGTACCGCAGACGGATCGTTGAAGTCAGTGACACCCGGCGGCAGCAGCTTGATGGTGACCTGGGACTGGCGGTCGATATTGTAATGGACATTCACCAGCTGCCCGTAGCTCAGGTATACGATATACGGGTCGGCCTTGACCTCCAGGTAGGGTGCGGACGGCCCGATGGCATCGGGCCCCTTGATGACCGGCGCATCGCTCCTGACCACGACATAGTTCGGTCCAAAGGTCGTGAAATTCAGGTACGCGGTGAATGACCCGATATAGATGTCCGCGGTGCCTGGAATACGACCGTCCCAGAAGAACTGTCTGATCGTGCCCGCCTCCATGGCAATACCGTCACCGTCCGGAAAAATGCTCTGGCCCACATAGGGCGAAGTCGCCAGCGCCAGCCTGAGCTGTGCACGTCCATTGGCGGGTGCGGTTGCGGCCCGGTTGAAGAAATCGTTCATGAAGGTATTGAATGACTGGTTGCCGCCGGTACCTAAGAACAGATCTGTGGTTGTTGGCGTATGGGTCGGCGTATAGTTTCCGATTCGCGTCCCGTCCGAGGCCGTCAGCGTGTAGTAGTAGCCACCACCGGCAACCAGCGCGCCCAGCGTATCAGTGCCGTCCCAAATAATAGAGTTGGGTCCGGCCAGCATGCTCTGGGTCCCGGTATAGATCAGGGACCCATCCACTTCCGAATACACATTCAGGGTAACGTCTGCCGGCAGATTCAGGGTAAAGTCTATCTGCATGCTCTCGCCAAGCGCGGGGCTGATTCCCGGAATATTCTCGGTAACACTGTGGGCCGCCAGGTTATCT
>JABDRC010000168.1 GCA_013041945.1 Halobacteria archaeon | reverse complement strand
GTGCTGGAGGCTCACGGGAGGTTCGTCGTCCTCTCCATCACCGGACGCTTCCGGCCCGGGCAACGGCTCCTCTGCCTCGACCGCGGCCTCCAGGTGCCCCAGTGCCGCCTGGACATCTTCTGCAAGCAGAGCGCCGGGTACCGTACCGCTGAGCCCCATCATCTTGAGCAGTCGCACTGCCACGTCGCCGAACATCGTGATGTCCGCGTAGACCGGGCAAGAAAAAGTCACCAGCATAATCTCTTCCTTTCCACCGCTTGCGCCGTAGAACGAAACCGGGATCAGCGCATCCAGTAACGGGGGCGGACCCCCACAAAATACTGTTTCAACCGAGATTCAAACCAAAATAGCGGCATTCTCATCGCTTATCGCCAGCATTTTATGCCTGAAAACGATGCGTATACAACCTCGGTCTCCCCGCAGCGGCATAACACGCCACCCTTCGCCGAAGAAGCAATGATGGGCGCGCGTGCTGCTTCTCCTCGAAGCGGCCATTGCATAGCTGGAACAGGCCTCTTAAGGTCTAAAACAGCTTTATTTGCCGATTTCTTATCAGTTTATCAACATGTTGGGCAGGTCCGGTCCCCTGTTCCTCTCAATCAAATCGATTGCTTACCAAAACCTCGTCCAGCGACAGTTGCCCGGGCTTCGGCCATGCTTCTTTGGTGCCCTTACCGATCGCAATCATGAAAGCGATCGTATGGTCTGCGGGCAGGTTGATAATGCTGGCGACTGCGTCGAAATCAAAGCCGTCCATTGGACAGCTCTGGTAACCCAGTTCCTGGGCCATCAACATAATCGTCATTCCCACGAGCCCACAGGAGCGCATGCCCTCGTCACGTTCGACCTGGGGTTTATCCCGATAATAGACATCGATCGCCGGCACGAGAAAATCCTGCACTTCCTGCGGTGCGTTAGTCCAGTAACGTTGGGGCTCATGTTCCCACGACTTGTTGTCGAAGCACAGCACCAGCAGTTCGGACGCGTCCGTGACCTGTGCCTGATCCCAGGCCGCAGCTCGAATCGCCTTGCGCTGCTTCGGATCGGTGACACGCACGAAGCGCCAGTTCTGGATGTTGAACGCCGTGGGTGCCAGAATCGCGTGCTCCATCAGCGTATTGAAAATTTGCTCCGGCATTTGATGCTCAGCGTCATACCACTTGATTGCGCGCCGTGCACGTACTGCTTCGTTAACTTGCATTACATTCTCCCTGGTCTTGTGAATATTCAAAAGGATGTCAGGGCACATTTTCTACTTACTATCTAGAGTTAAATGTGCCCTGACACCCTTTTTCCTCCTACATCACCAGCACCTTCGCCCCGCGCACGGGGCCGCGCTTCAGTTCCAGCAAGGCGCGATTGGCTTCGAGCAGCGGGTAGGTTTCAACGGCCGGGCGAATCGGTACCCGCGCGGCAATCGGCAGGAACTCGGCAATGTCGCTGTGCGTAACATTCGCCACCGACTTGATTTCCTTCTCCATCCACAGGTGATCGTGATAGCGCAAGCCGAGCAGTTCATTGAGGTCAGCGTCCTCCTTGCGGATCGCGTTGATGACCAGGCGCCCGCCCGGACGCAGGTTGGCGAGTGCCGCGACCACCGGCTTCCAGGCCGGGGTGGTATCGATGATCGCCTGACATGGCTGCGGCGGGCGAGCCAGAGTATCACCGGCCCAGTCCGCCCCCAGCTCCAGCGCGAAGGCGCGCGCCTGCGGGTCGCGTGCAAACACGGCGACCGGTGAATCGGGATACAGGTGACGCGCCAGCTGCAGCACGATATGCGCCGAACCGCCGAAGCCGGTAAGGCCCAGCGCATCGCCGTTGGCAAGGCCTGCGAGTTTCAGGGAACGGTAGCCGACACTGCCGGCACACAACAGCGGCGCGGCCTCGGCATCACTGAACACCTCCGGCACCGGACAGGCATAGTCCTCGGGCACGGTAAGGTACTCGGCATAACCGCCGTTGTGATCACGGCCGGTTGCGACAAACCCGGGGTCGAGGTTCTCGTCAGGCGCCCCGGAGGAATGGTGAATCCAGCCGACGCCCACGCGCGTACCCTCCGCAAAGCGACTGGCACCCGGACCACGCCGGTCCACCCGGCCGATGACCTCGTGACCGGGCACCACCGGCAGGCGTGGCGGCGCGGTACGGCCCTCGATCTCATCCAGTTCGGTGTGACAGACCCCGCAGGCGGACACGCGGATACGCACCTCCCCTTCTTGCGGTTCCGGGTCCGGTAATTCCACCAGCGTCAGCGGCGCCTCGTCCTCGAGCAACGAGACAATCCGGTCGATGACCATCGCCTTCATGACGGGTAGTGTGGCAGAGGGAAGGATTCACGGCCAGTCGGCAAGCCTGTGGAAATTGGTGCCGGGGCACATTTTCTGCTTATATGAGCGTTAAATGTGCTATTACACCTGTTTACGAACGAGCAACCCGGACACACAACATGACCCAGCCATACAATACACCCCAGGAAGCTGAAGACGCCTTTTACGATGCACTGGATGAGGGCGACCTGAACCAGGTGCTTTCCGTGTGGGCAGAAACCGATGACATCTGTTGTCTGTTACCCATGCACCCTTTGATCCAGGGCCGCCAGGGCGTGACGGACGTATTTACCCACCTGTTCTCCCGGGGTCAGGGCGTGTCACTGGCAATCGCACACCTGGGCTGGATTGAAACGGGTGATATCGCCATCCACCAGGTAGAGGAAACCGTCCAGGGTGCACCAACCGATGCGCCACCGCCGCCCTTCTACGGCACCAACATTTATCGCAAAGACAGCACCGGCTGGCGACTGATCGTCCACCAGAACGCACCGTCACCGCCACCCCCGTCGCCGTAACCAGAAAAAACAACAAAGGGGCCGGATACATTTTTCAGAAAACACATAATTCCCGCCGAACCCGATCAATAAAAGTAGCCGGCCCCTTTATAGCCCCCTGTCAATCATCGAGGAGCAGATGCCCGAAATAGGCGAATATGCCAATCATGATCCCGGTGAGGAACTGGGCGTGGACCAGGTAGGAAAACTTCTTCAATTCTTTCGGCGAATACCGCCACGTGAGGAAC
>JABDRC010000166.1 GCA_013041945.1 Halobacteria archaeon | reverse complement strand
TCGCTGCGCCTTGACGATATTCCCAATGTCATGCGTGACCAGCAGAACAAGTGGGATCTCTACGAATACGATATACCCGGGGACACGCTGACGCGCCTGACAACGCCAAATACCTCGCTGCTGGGTGACGACGTCGCGCCGCACTACCTGCCCGATGGCAGGATCATCTTCTCGTCCAACAGGCAGGTAAAGTTCCGCCAGATCATGATCGACGAGAGCAAGGGTACCGGCCCGTTCTATGCCCTGGACGAGAACCGCAACGAGCACGCCATGCTGCTGCATGTCATGAACGGTGACGGCAGCAACATCAGACAGGTTTCATCGAACCCGAGCCACGACCTCGATGCGCTCGTACTCGAGAGCCAGGTCAATCCGCTGGAGTCCGGCAAGGTGGTATTCAGTCGCTGGGACAACATGGGCGGACGCGAGCAAATCAGCCTGTACAAGATGAATCCGGACGGCACGAATCTGCAACTGCTGTATGGCGCGCACAGTCACGACACCGGCACCAACGCGGCCACCGTGCAGTTCCTGCAACCGCGCGAGATGCCGGACGGCCGGCTGATGACGGTGATGCTGCCGTTCGCCAATTCCAGTCGCGGCGGCGACCTGGTGCTGATCGATACCCAGAACTATATAGACAACACCTTCCCGACCGCGGTCAACATCGGTGTGTTGTTCGGTCCGGCACAGACGGCGGCGACCACCAGTGTGGTTCATACCGATAACACGATTTCACCGGGAGGCCGCTTCATGTCGGCCTGGCCGCTGCTTGACGGCACCAACCGCGCACTGATCAGCTGGAGCGCCTGCCGTCTGGTCGAGAACATCCAGATCGTACCCTGTACCCCGGCACGGCTTGCCGATCCGGCGGCCGTGGAGGCGAACCCGATTTACGGCATCTTTATCCATGACATGGACAACAACACGCAGATCCCGATCGTGGTACCGCAGGAAGACTTCCTGTTCACCGATGTGGTCGCGGTTACCCCGCGCACGGTCCCCAACTTTATCCCGGACGGTGTGCCGGGTGTCGATCTCGACCAGGCGGCCTCGGACGAGGACGTCGGTATCCTGAATATCCGCAGTGTCTATGACCTGGACGGTGTGGATGATGTAAGCAATCAGAATCCTGCATTCGCGGATATTGCCACCCTTGCCGATCCGGCACAGTCGGTGGCCGATGACCGCCCGGCCCGCTTCCTGCGTATCGTCAAGAGCGTCGGCATGCCGGATAACGACACCAAGCAGATTCCCGGTACCGCCTTCGGTGCCAGTGCACAGCAACTGATGCGCGAGATCGTCGGTTACGTACCGATCCAGCCAGACGGCTCGGTGCGCACCTATGCACCGGCCAATGTACCGCTGGCCATCAGCGTGGTCGATCGCGATGGACGGCGCATCACCCCCCGCCACCAGAACTGGCTACAGCTCAAGCCCGGCGAGGAGCTGACCTGCAACGGCTGTCATGACCATGCCAGCGGCACGCCGCATGGCCACCCGGAAGCCCCGGTGTCGGTGTATGCCGGAGCACCGCCCAACGGCGTGTTTCCGAATACCGACGTCACGATCAATATGCTGTTCGCCAATCCCGGCGAAACCATGGCGGAAACCCTGACGCGTGTCGATCCGAACGCATTGCGACCGTCGATGGACCTGAACTATGTCGATGTCTGGACCGACCCGGGCGTGCGGACACCGGATAACCCCCTCTTGCTGGGCTATGCCCCGCCCGGCCTGACCACGCCGGCACCGAACACGAACGCCTGCGATCAGCCGCCACCACTAACGACATGGAGCAGCCTGTGCCGTATCGTGATTCACTACGAGTCCCATATCCACCCGTTGTGGGGCGTCGACCGCGGTGCGAATACCTGTACCGGCTGCCACACAACGCTCAACAATACGGTCGTGCCGGACGGTCAGCTCGAACTCACCAATGGACCCGATGCGCAGGTCCCGGAGCACTTCAAGGCCTACCGCGAACTCCTGTTCACGGACAACTTCCAGGAGCTTGGCGCCATGGGCCTGCAGGACCGGATGGTTCCCGGCCCGCCCGACCCCATCACCGGCCTGCCGACCATGGTGCCGGTCCCGGTCCCTCCTTCCATGTCGTCCGCCGGGGCACTGGCCAGCAACAGGTTTTTCTCGCGTTTTGATGCCGGCGGCACACATGCCGGATTTTTGACTGCTGAAGAATTACGGCTGCTGGCCGAATGGCTGGATATCGGTGCGCAGTATTACAACGATCCGTCGGTTGTACCGTAGCCGTAACTGCGCCGTAACTTTTAAAAAAGTTGATTAATTTGTGACGACGAATGCCGTTTGCAATGCATTTTGGGTGCGCATCACTGTCCTCGTGGCATGCATGCTCCAGTGCCTGGCGAGTGCCGCGGTGCAGGCCGAGGTGCGCTATTTCCAGGTGCGCATCAATGAGCCGTACATCGAGCTGCATACCGGCCCGGGCCGCGGCTACCCGGTGTTCCACGTGGTGGACCGCGGCGAGGTGGTCGAGGTCATCAAGCGGCGCACGGACTGGTTCATGCTGCGCACGGCAAAGGGCAAGGAAGGCTGGGCAAGGCGTTCGGCGATGGTGCTGACGCTGACTCCGGAGGGCGAGCAGACCGGCTTTGCAGAGGCCGACTTCGGCGACTTCTCGCGGCGTCGCTGGGAGGCCGGCGTGATGGCCGGTGACTTCGAGGGGGCCGACATCATCACGGCCTATAGCGGCTACATGGTGACGCGCAACCTGTCGGTGGAGCTGCAGCTGTCGCAGGCATTCGGAAATTTCTCCGATGCGCTGAGTGGCAGCATCAACCTGCTGGCACAGCCGTTCCCGGAATGGCGGGCATCGCCCTTCTTCCTGCTGGGGACCGGGGCGATCTACACCGATCCGAACGTCACGCTGGTGGGCGAAGACGATCGCCTGGAACAGATTACCAATGTCGGGGTCGGCCTGCGTGTGTATCTCACACGGCGCTTCATTTTCAGGGCCGAATATCAGCACCATGTCATCCTGCAGGATACGGATGACAACCAGGAGATAAACGAATGGAAAGCAGGATTTGCATTTTTCTTCTGAGGTCAGCCTGCGTGCTGGCGCTGCCTGCCCTGCTGGGCGGCTGTTCGTGGCTGCGCACAACGGATGATGAGCCTGTTTATACCGAGGCCGAACCGGTCATCAAGCCGAATATCGA
>JABDRC010000163.1 GCA_013041945.1 Halobacteria archaeon | reverse complement strand
GGTCGATCCGCACCCAGCCCTGGTCGGCATACCAGACCTCGGCCCAGGCATGCGCATCGGACTGACGTATGGTGTAGAAGCCGTCAACGGGGTTCTCTTCTCCGCCCAGGTAACCGGTGACCACGCGAGCCGGGATGCCGGCCGCGCGCATCAGCAGGGTAAACGCACTCGCGTAGTGCTCACAGAAGCCGCGCCGGGTCTCGAACAGAAACTCATCCACTGGCCGCGTACCCAGCAAGGGGGGCTGCAGGGTGTAAACGAACGGCTGCCGGTTGAAGAATTCAAGTGCGCGTGCCACGACGTCGCGGGTATCGGTCGATGCGTCCCGCCACCGGCCGGCCAGTGCGCGGGTTTGTCCGATACCGGATTCCGGCAGCTGCAGCGCGGCCTGCCGGGCACGCTCGGAAAGCAGTTCGCCAACCGCGAACTCCGGGTAGGAACTGAGTTCGTAGCGCAGCCGCTGACGTACCGGGATTCTTGCCAGCAGGCGGTAGTCACCGCTCAACCGGGTGCCGCGCGGCAGGGTGGCGGGCAGTTCCAGGGCAAACAGCCAGCGACGGTTGTGCGGCTCCAGGGTGACGCGGTAGCTAACCGGCATGCCCAGTGGCGTGAAGTCCTCGGGCGGCCGCCAGTTCCTGCCATAACCGCTGCGCCAGCGCTGCCCGTCGAAGTGCCACAGTACCGGGCCGCGCCAGTAACGCTGCGCCTGTGGCGGGGCAGGATCGATAAATTCGACCCGAAAGGCCGTCGCCGGTGACTGGATCAGATTGCTGATGGAGCCCGGCGACATCTCGTCGTTCAGCCCGGTGCGACCGCTGTGGGCATCCTCGGGCAGACTCCACAACGGGCCGGGCACGCGCGGGAACAAGACAAACAGTAACAGCATGACCGGTATGGCCTGGGCGAGCAGGGTCAGCGATTGACGCAGGCGCTCGACGAGCGGCGGCGGCCTGAGCGACATGTAGTTGATGGCGATCAGCGTCGAGGTGATGAATGCGGTGATCACCAGCATGTACAGCGCCGTGGGCATGCTCTGGCTGAACAGGAACTGGATGATGACCAGGAAGTAGGCCAGCAGCACCACGATGATGGCGTCGCGGTGGGTGCGCAACTCGATCAGCTTGAGGGCAATCAGGGCAATCAGCCAGGCCGTGCCGGCGTCACGTCCGAACAGCCGGCCATAGCTGAGGAAGATGCCGATCGGGATGGCCGTCATGAACAGGATCCGCAGCAGCGCACCCGGCAGGGGCAGACGGCGTTTGGCCGCCAGCCAGCGCCACAGGCCGAAGATGAGTGCGACCAGCGGGACCCATAATGGCAGGCGCTCCAGGTGGGGTGCCGTGACCAGGGCAAGGGAGACGAGCAGCCAGGCGATCGTCTCGGGGTGCATCGATGCGCGCAGCCGGTACATGGTCAGTCGGCCATGCCCCGGTCATGCAGTTCAAACAGGGCCAGGTACTGCAGCACCTGGTGGCGGTGCAGTTCGCCGCTGTCAGGGGCAAAGGTATGCGCCGGCATTTTCACCCCGTACTCGATGCCTTCGCGGTCGGCGTCCACCACCCAGCGGCACAGCCGTGACAGGCGCTGCCCGGTATCGAGGCCCGGCAGTTCGTCCCACACGAACCAGGCACTGCCGCCCCCGGTCCCGGAGAACTGCTTGACCAGCAGGGGCTGCCCGCGCGCCACGGCCTTCCAGGCCACGTGGCGCAGGGGATCACCGTGGCGGAAGCCGCGCAGGCCGGCAAAGTCCTCCATGCCCTCACCCTGGCGTGCGCCGTGCTCACTCTCACCGGTCTCCGGCGGGGGCAGGGGTGGATGTGGCTCCTGTCGGGGGTAGACGAGGCAGCGACTGTTGAGCTCGACCCAGCTCCAGGCGCGAAACAGGCCCAGCGGCCAGGTCGACTCGATCTTGATGCGCCCGGGAACGCGCCAGCCGCGTTGGTCGGCCCTGAGCAGGAACTGCACCGTTTCATGTTGTTGTGTCGCGATCTGGCTGACCGCGCGGCGCTCGTTCTCGCAGGTGAGTGTCAGCAGGTGGCGGGCCATGCGGCCGGGATTGTCGACGTGCACCAGGATCTTGGCATACTCGCCGGCAAACACGGGCCGGTTGCGACCGGCGCGCAGCGTGATCCCTTTCAGATTGCGGTAGCTGTGCAGGATCGAGACCAGGGCAAGGCTGCCCAGCAGGAAGGTGAACATGAAACCCATGTTGTTGCTGTAGTTGATCGAGCCGATGAGCATCACCAGCAGCACCACCGCAAACAGCAGGCCCTGGCGGGAGGGCAGGATGTACAGGTGAGCGTTGTCGATGACCGCTCGCCCGGGTTGCGTGCCGCGCTTGACCAGGCGGCGCCGCAGGGCCGGGATCCTGAGCAGTTGTTCGCCGAGCATCGCTCAGGGAATGGCGACGGAGGACAACAGCAGGTCGCTGGCGGACACGGCCGGGTCGCCGCCGGTCAGCCGATGGCCGGCCACTGCCGGCAGTACCCTCTGGATGTCCTCGGGGATGACGAAGTCGCGGCCCTCCAGGCGGGCCCAGGCCTGGGCGGCACGCAGCAGGGCTTGTGCGGCACGGGGTGACAGGCCGTGTTCGAACTGCGGCGCTTCGCGGGAGAAGGTCACCAGCGCCTGCAGGTAATCGAGCAGGGCATCCGAGACGGTGGTGCCGGGTATCTGCTGTTGCATCTGGTGCAGTTCATCGGCCGAGGTGACCGGGTGGACCGACTGCAGCAGGTCGCGGCGATTGGCGCCGCGCAGCAGCTTGCGCTCGGCGGTGCTGTCCGGGTAGCCCATCTCGATGCGCATCAGGAAGCGGTCCAGTTGCGACTCCGGCAGCGGGAAGGTACCGATGTGGTGGTCGGGATTCTGGGTGGCGATGACGAAGAACGGTTCGGGCAGCGGCCGGGTCTCGCCCTCGATCGTCACCTGGTGTTCCTCCATGGCCTCCAGCAGGGCGCTCTGGGTCTTGGGGGTGGCGCGGTTGACCTCGTCGGCGAGGATGAACTGCGCGAAGATCGGCCCCGGGTGGAAGGTGAAGCTGTTGCGCTCGCGATCATAGACCGAGATGCCGAGGATGTCGGCGGGCAGCAGGTCGCTGGTGAACTGGATGCGCTGAAAGCTCATGCCCAGCAGCCTGGCCAGCAGGTGGGAGAGGGTGGTCTTGCCCATGCCGGGCAGGTCCTCGATGAGCAGGTGTCCGCGGGCCAGCAGGCAGGCCAGTGCCAGGCGGATCTGGTGTTCCTTGCCGAGGATGATCTTGTTTGCCTCGGTGACGATCTGCTCGATGGTGTGTCTCATGCGGCCTCTTTCATGTCGATTACGATCGGATAGCGTATCATTCCTTATCGACAGCGGGGCGGAATGGTTTCACATCCCGTGCCCCATTTATTAAGGGTAAATAGGGGGCGGATACGTTTTTTCAGCAATTATCCCCGGCCTTTTTCTGCGGGTTCATTCTTTGGGACTGGATCCCCGCTGGAGCCTGTCCCCGCGGAGGCGGGGGCGGGGATGACGGAATTTTAATAATGGCAAAAAAGGGTTGGATACATTTTTCGGTAAATGTATCCAACCCTTTATTGTTAAAAATATCGGTACACTGGCGGCTCTGTCCTTAAAGCCGCGGAGAGCTGCCTTGTCATCCGACGAAGAACCCCGGAGCGAAGAAACCCGGAACGAAGAAACCAAGAGCGAAGAGCCCGTACCCTCGGCCCTGCTGGCTGCGCATATTGTCTACGGCCTGCATGCGTTTGCCATCGTGGTGGGTATCACCGGGGCCGCCACCGTGATCGGCGGCTTCGTCGGGAGTGTGCCATCGATCATCGGCGT
>JABDRC010000153.1 GCA_013041945.1 Halobacteria archaeon | reverse complement strand
GGTTCTCACAGCATCCCAAAGTTTATAACTGGATTCCCGCCGGAGCCTGTCCCAGCGGAGGCGGGGGAGGGAATGACCCGAGTAAAGTGACACTCGGGAGGCGTGGCCGGTTCTCTAGTTATATCTTTCTCTGTGTTCTCTGTGGCTGATTCTATTTTTTCCTGGCGCCTTGGCGCAAGTCATGTGGTTTATAACTCCTTGATCGCCTCCAGCACCTCTTCCACATGACCGGCGACTTTTACCTTGCGCCATTCGCGACGCAGTTTGCCCTGGTCGTCGATGAGAAACGTGCTGCGCTCGATACCCATCACCTTGCGGCCGTACATGTTCTTTTCCCTGATCACGTCAAACACCTTGCATAGTTTCTCATCGCTGTCTGAGAGCAGGTCAAACGGAAACTTTTGTTTGGTCCTGAAGTTCTCGTGTGACTTCAGGCTGTCGCGCGAGACGCCCAGGATCGTGGTGTTGCGGCGCCTGAAGGTGTGGATCCTGTCCCGGAAATCCTGGCCCTCGGTAGTGCACCCTGGGGTGCTGTCTTTGGGATAGAAGTACAGCACAAGGTTCTTTCCCTTGCAGTCTGCCAGTGAAATAGTCTTGTCGCCGGTGGCGGGTAAACTGAAGGCAGGCACTTTCTTTCCGATTGCAACTTTAGCCATTGGCGGGTTTCTCCCTGTTCTTCATGGTGCATGGCAAATTGGATGTCTATTTGACCGGTTCGATGACGGCATCCAGGTTCAGGTTGTCGCAGAATTCCGCGAATTCCTCGCGCAGGTCGGAAATGCGGATATTGCCGCGGATATCGACCCTGAGGTGTACAGAAAACATCGGCGTGCCGGAATGTGCGGCAGGGTAGCTGCTGGTTATCATTTCCTGGATATTGATCTCGCGCTGCGAGAAGAAGCGGGCCAGGTGGTGCACGATACCGGGCTGGTCCATCGCCACCACTTCGACCGCGTACGGCATCAGGTCCCTGCCGGGCGACGGTTCCCTGGTGCGGCGGGACGTGATCTTCAGGTCGAGACGGCTTTCCAGGCCCGTCAGCTGGTCTTCAAGCTTGGCCAGGGTGTTCCAGTTGCCGCAGATTTGCAGCAGCAGGGCGAAATCGCCACCCAGCACCGCCATGCGGCTGTCCAGGATATTGCAGCCGCATTCGAGCACGGCACGCGACAGCTCCTCGATTATGCCGGGCCGATCGGCGCCCAGGGCTGACAACACCATTTGATCAGTTTTTTTACCGGGTACTTCGTTCATCGAAACCTCGGCCCGTCCGGGGCCGTTGCAGCTAGCCGGGTGCGCAGTCTAGCATTTTCGCGGCGGTGCCGTGCTGGAATAGTGCCGCAGACCCTGGATTGCCTTGTCAGTCCGGGGTGGCGCCAGTACCATGTCCGTTTCGGTTGGGCCCGGAGAAGATACGATGTTTCAAGGCAGTATAGTGGCGCTGGTAACACCGATGCGGCCAGATGGCGCCATTGATGAAGACAGCCTGCAGCGCCTGGTCGATTTCCATGCCGAGAACAAATCCGATGCCCTGGTGTCTGTGGGTACGACCGGGGAATCGGCCACCCTGGACCATGACGAACATTGTCATGTCATGCGCCGCACGGTCGAGATGGCGGACGGCCGCATTCCGGTAATCGCGGGGACCGGTGCGAACTCGACGCGCGAGGCCATTGACCTCACCCGCTGCGCGCTGGAGGCCGGGGCCGATGCCTGCCTGCTGGTGACACCGTATTACAACAAGCCGCCCCAGGAGGGACTGTACCTTCATTACCGGGCGGTCGCGGAGGCTGTGCCGATTCCGCAGATTCTTTACAATGTGCCCGGGCGCACGGCCTGCGACATGTTGCCGGATACGGTAGAGCGTCTGGCCGCGATCGACAATATCGTCGGCATCAAGGAGGCGACCGGGGATCTCGGGCGCGCGCGCGAGCTGATCGATCGCTGCGGCGACCGCCTCGCTGTCTACAGCGGTGATGATTCTACGGCCATGGAACTGATGCTGATGGGCGGGCAGGGTAATATCTCCGTCACAGCCAACGTTGCACCGGAGGCCATGCATGATATGTGTGTAGCGGCCCTGGCGGGTGACCGTGATACGGCGGAGCGTATAAACCGCCAGCTCGATATCCTGCACAGGACCCTGTTCGTGGAAGCGAACCCGATACCGGTCAAGTGGGCATTGCACGAGATGGGACTGATCCCGGATGGCATACGGCTGCCGCTGACGCCGCTTGCCGGTTCTTATCACGATACACTCCGGCAGGCACTGGTGCAGGCCGGGGTGCTGGCGTCCGCCTGACGCCGAAGACAGGAAAATACTATGCAGTCAGGACAACAGACACATTCCCTTCTAATGGTGCTTGCCGCAACGCTGCTGGTTTCGGCCTGCGGGGTAATGGACAAGGTGGCGCCTGGCCGGGAGAAGGTCGACTATAAAAAGAGCAAGGTCATCGATAATCTCGAGGTTCCGCCGGACCTGTCGTCCAGCACCATCGATGATGCGCCTGCCTCGCTGGACGCCGCGGGCGCGACCTTCTCGGATTTCGGCGCCGCGCAGCCGGCGCGGGACCGGACCGCCGTGATGCCCGCGCAGGCGACTGTGCAGGTCAGGCGTGACGGCGACCAGCAATGGTTGCTGGTTCAGGGGACTCCCGAGCAGGTGTGGCCGCGGATGAAGGAATTCTGGCTGCAGGAAGGTTTCCTCATCAGGAAGGAAGACCCGCGCCTCGGCATCCTCGAGACGGACTGGGCGGAAAACCGCGCAGACATTCCGCAGGGTCCGATCCGTAATCTCATTGGCAAGGCGATCGACTCGGTCTATTCATCGGCCACGCGCGACAAGTACAGGGTGAGGCTGGAGCAGGAAGAGACCGGTTTGTCGGAGATCTTCCTGACCCACCGGGGCGTCGAGGAAGTCGTCAAGGGCAGTCAGGAAGACAGCCTCACCGTCTGGCAATCACGCCCCTCCGATCCGGAGCTGGAGGCGGAAATGCTCAAGCGCATGATGGTGTTCCTCGGTATCGAGGAGCAGAAGGCGCAGTCCATGCTGGCAAAGCGTGTCGAGAAGCAGGTGCGCGCGGAACTCATCAGCGACAGCTCCGGCAGTATGCTGCTTGTCCGGGAAGACTTCTCGCGCGCCTGGCGCAGGACGGGCGTGGCACTGGACCGGATCGGCTTCGCCGTGGAAGACCGCGACCGGACCGATGGCGTCTATTATGTGCGCTACAATGATCCGCTCGGCGAACAGAATGAATCGGGTATCCTTGACAAGCTGGCCTTCTGGTCTTCGGATGATGACGAGGATGCCACCGCGTACCACATCAAGCTGTCTGCAGACGGCGCGGTCACGCGCGTAATCGTCAACAACAGCAAGGATGAAAGGGATTCGTCGTCCACCGCGAAACGTATCCTGACATTGCTGGAAGAGCAGTTGCGCTGACACGGATTCAGCGGCATTCCCGTGAAGCCTGTCCTGCCGTCGCATAATCCTCCTGGTAATCCCGGCACGGGCCGGTTGGTCGACTGAACGGTATGCGGTTCGCTCTGCTGGGCAGCGGCAGCCGCGGGAATGCGACACTGGTCGAGCAGGGGCGCACCCTGGTCATGCTGGACTGCGGCTTTTCCACCCGCGAAACGGAACGCCGCATGCAACGGCTCGGTCGCAGCCCCGCGGATCTCAGTGCGGTCGTGGTTACCCACGAGCACGGTGATCATGTGCGCGGTGTGCCGCCACTTGCACGCAAGTACGATCTCCCGGTCTGGCTGACGCATGGCACCTGCCGCATGCTGCGTGACGATGACCTGCCCGATATCCGCCACTTCGACGGGCAGGCTGTGCTGGAGATCGGTGATCTGCAGGTGCGACCGTTTACCGTACCGCATGACGCCGGCGAACCCTGCCAGGTAACGTTCGATAACGGGCAGCATCGCCTGGGTGTACTGACCGATACCGGCCGGATCACGCCGCATATCCGTACCTGCCTGGATACAGCGGATGCCTTGCTGCTGGAATGCAATCACGATGTCGACATGCTGGCTGACGGTCCCTACCCACATGCATTGAAACGGCGGGTCGGCGGTCCGCTGGGTCACCTGAGCAACACACAGGCTGCCGGACTGCTGCGGCAGCTGGACACGGGAAGGCTGCAGCACATCGTCGCGGCCCACCTCAGCGACAAGAATAACGCCCCGGCCCTGGCGCGCTCGGCACTTGCCGGCGCACTGGACTGCGAGGCAGACTGGGTCGGTATCGCCGGCCAGGACGATGGCCTCGACTGGCGTGAAATTTTCTAGCCGCTTCCAGGGCGGATCATCAGCTGCGCGAGCACCGGGCGAGCGCACCTGACATCCCGCACACGGCCGGATGGACGGCGCACAGTCCTGCCTTCTATACTCCGGGCAAGCGTGTGCTGTACTGATGAATGACTCGATTGGCCGGGGGGTTGCTATGACCGATTTTCAGGGGTTGCTGGGGGAGGAGGCCGAGTTCCTGCTCGGGCATGACTGCGATGGAATTCCGAAGGAACTGCTGCACCCGCCGGGCCCGGATTTCATCGACCGCGTCATGGCGGACAGTGATCGGGGCCCGCAGGTCCTGCGTAATCTGCAGGCCCTGTTCGACCATGGCCGCCTGGGCGGCAGCGGCTATATGTCGATCCTGCCCGTGGACCAGGGAGTCGAACACTCGGCGGGCGCCTCTTTCGCGCCCAATCCTTTGTATTTCGATCCGGGCAACATCGTCGAGCTGGCGATCGAGGGGGGCTGCAACGCGGTCGCATCGACGCTCGGGGTGCTGGGATCGGTGGGCCGGAAATATGCCCACAAGATTCCGTTTCTGGTCAAGATCAATCACAACGAGCTGCTGACCTATCCCAATCAGTTCAACCAGACGCTGTTTGCCAGTGTCGACCAGGCGTTCGAACTGGGCGCGGTCGCCGTGGGTGCCACCGTGTTTTTCGGTTCCCAGGAATCACGTCGCCAGATTCTCGAGGTGAGCGAGGCGTTCGCCCGTGCCCACGAGCTTGGCATGGTGACCTTCCTGTGGGCATACCTGCGCAACCCGGCCTTCAAGCAGGACGGCGTTGACTACCACACGGCTGCCGATCTGACCGGTCAGGCCAATCATCTGGCGGTGACCATCGAGGCCGATATCGTCAAACAGAAGCAGGCGGAAAGGAACGGCGGTTACAACGCGATCAAGTTCGGCAAGACCCATCCCGGGGTCTACGAGAAACTGACCACCGACCATCCGATCGACCTGGTGCGCTACCAGGTGGCCAGCTGTTACATGGGACGTATCGGCATGATCAATTCGGGTGGTCCCTCGGGCAAGGACGATCTGCACCAGGCGGTGCGTACGGCAGTCATCAACAAACGCGCGGGTGGCATGGGGCTGATTTCGGGCCGCAAGGCGTTCCAGCGACCGATGGATGAAGGTGTGAACCTGCTGAACATGATCCAGGATGTTTACCTGTCGGATGCAGTGACGATCGCCTGAGCACTGCGGCGCGCGCACGTCCCGGATAATGGTTTGCCGGTGCAGGCCGGACAGAGCGGCGTCAGTTACGCGCTGCGACGTTACAGCCTGAGCGGCAGGGCGGACCGGCTTGCCGGCGCGACCGCCGGGACGCTGTAGTCAGGCCGGCAATCACCCGTTGGCCCGGGCCGCAACCGCTGACACGGCCAATGCCTTCCAGTATCATTCCGTGCTTCTGCAAAACATCCGTCCCGGAGTCCCGATGCTGCAATTGCTGGGTAGCCCTGCCCATTCCGAATTTCGCCGGCGCAAACTGCTGGCGCAATGCCGGGAGCGGGTACCGGCAGTCACCGGTTTGTATGCCGATTACCTGCATCTCGCGGAACTGATCGAGCCCCTGGCGGACCCGGAACTGCGGCGGTTCGAGCAGCTGCTGGAATACGGTGCACCCCAGTCGACGGAAGACAGGCAGGGCGCCCGTCTGGTCGTCGTCCCCCGGCCCGGCACGATCTCGCCCTGGTCGAGCAAGGCGACGGACATTGTCCATAACTGCGGCCTCGACAAGGTGCGGCGCGTCGAGCGCGGCATCATCTATACGTTGGAAACCGCTGGTGCGCAGTCGTTGCCGGATGAACAGCGCAACGCGCTGCTGCCACTGCTGCATGACCGCATGACCGAGGTGGTGCTGTTTGACCTGCATGATACCGGCGCGCTGTTCCGCCACGCGGTCCCGGCGCCCGGCGAACGCGTCGACGTGACCGGTGGTGGCCATGACGCACTGCAACAGGCCAATCGAGAACTCGGGCTGGCGCTGTCCGATGACGAGATCGATTACCTGGTCGAGAATTTCATTGCCCTCGGTCGCAACCCGATGGACATCGAGCTCATGATGTTTGCGCAGGCCAACTCGGAGCATTGCCGGCACAAGATTTTCAATGCCGACTGGGTGATCGACGGCCAGGCGATGGACCGCAGCCTGTTCGACATGATCCGCGTCTCCTACCAGAGCAGCCCGGCGGGCATCCTCTCGGCATACAGCGATAATGCCGCTGTCATCGAGGGATTTACCGTGCAGCGGTTCTTTGCGGACTCCGCGACCCGTGTTTATGCCGCGCATGCAGAGCCGGCCCATCTGGTCGTCAAGGTGGAGACGCACAATCACCCGACGGCGATCTCGCCCTTCCCGGGGGCGGCCACCGGATCCGGCGGCGAGATCCGCGATGAAGGTGCGACCGGTCAGGGCGCCAAACCGAAGGCAGGCCTGTGCGGTTTTTCGGTGTCGAACCTGCGTGTGCCCGGATTCGAACAACCGTGGGAGACGGACCATGGCAGGCCCGCGCGCATCGTTTCCGCACTGGACATCATGGTCGAGGGCCCGCTGGGTGCGGCGGCCTTCAACAACGAGTTTGGCCGACCCAACCTGTGCGGCTATTTCCGTACCTTCGAGGAACGCGTGCGCAGCGCGCAGGGTGACGAGCTGCGCGGTTATCACAAGCCCATCATGCTGGCCGGCGGTTGCGGGCTGATCCGCGAGGGGCACGTGCACAAGCAGGAAATCCCGGCGGGTACGCCCATCGCGGTCCTCGGCGGGCCGGCCATGCTGATTGGTCTCGGCGGGGGCGCGGCGTCCTCCATGTCCAGCGGCGCCAGTGCCGCCGACCTGGATTTTGCCTCGGTCCAGCGCGGCAACCCGGAAATGGAGCGGCGCGTTCAGGAAGTGATTGATGCCTGCTGGGCACTGGGCGAGGACAACCCGATCATATCGATCCACGATGTCGGCGCCGGCGGCCTGTCGAACGCACTACCGGAACTGGTCAATGACAGCGGCCGGGGCGGCAGTTTCGAGTTGCGCAAGATCCCCAACGACGATCCGGGCATGACGCCCATGCAGGTCTGGTGCAATGAATCGCAGGAACGCTATGTACTCGCAATCGACCGGGCGAAGCTGGAACAGTTCTCGGCGCTGTGCGTGCGCGAGCGTTGTCCTCTGGCGGTCCTTGGCGAGGCGACCGACCGGCAGCAGTTGTTGCTGACCGACAGTCATTTCGACAATTCACCGATTGACCTGCCCATGGCGCTGTTGCTCGGCAAGCCGCCGAAGATGCAGCGCGAGGTCGTGCATGCCGCCGTGGAACACGGCGGCTTCGACACGCAGGAGCTGGATGTCCGCGAGGCCGCCCTGCGCGTGCTGCAGTTGCCGGCCGTGGCGGACAAGACCTTTCTCATCACCATCGGTGATCGTTCCGTGACCGGCATGGTGGCGCGTGACCAGATGGTCGGCCCCTGGCAGGTCCCGGTTGCCGATGTTGCAGTGACTGTTGCCGACTACGATGGTTATCAAGGCGAGGCAATGAGCATCGGCGAGCGTACCCCGGC
>JABDRC010000149.1 GCA_013041945.1 Halobacteria archaeon | reverse complement strand
ATAAAGCGGAGCCGCCGCAGCCGCAGGTCCGGATGGTGAGCTATGCAGATGAAGTGGGCCCCATCCTGCAGAAACATTGTGGTGAATGTCATACAAGCGGACAGCAAGGCGCCACGGCAACCGGCTTTGTGGTTGATTCCCACGAGACACTCATGGAAGGCACGCAGTACGGACCGGTCATCGATCCGGGCTCTGCTAAAACCAGTACCCTGTATAACCTGGTATCCGGTAAAGGCAACCTGACAGTCAATATGCCGCACGGCAAGGACCCGCTCAGCGCTGATGAGATCGAGACCATCCGGCTCTGGATCGAAAATGGTGCGATCAATAACTGAATCGACTTGTCTAGCCGACCAGCATGCGATAATCCTGTGCCGCGAAGAGTTGACCGCTCGGCCCGTCGTCCTCCAGCAGGGCCGGCACGAGCGCACCCGGCAACACGTCCTCGACCGGATACATGGCGTCTTCTCCACCCATGTCGGTCTTCATCCAGCCCGGATCGAGATAGTTGGCCAGCACATTGCTGCCCTTCAGTTCGGCTGCCAGGTCGCGGGTATATTTATCGACCGCGGACTTTGACACACCATAAGGTGCCAGGTTCGGGGTGTCCCTGATCCCGGATGACAGGTTAATGATGCGACCGTAGCCGCGGCGCTTCATCCCGGGTGCAAAGGCATTGCACAGGGCGATCATCGCCAGCAGGTTGACCTGGAAGATATCCAGCCATTCTTCAGGTGTCACTTCCCAGATCGGCTTCCATGCGCTCATTATCGCGGCGTTGTTGTAGAGAATATCCACGTGTCCGGGTCCGGAGCGCACCCCGTCGATGACCGACCGGATACCCTGCCTGTCTGACAATTCTCCACTGACACCGAGCACCTGCACGTCGAAGGGTTTGAGCAGTTCAAGCGTCCGGGCCATGTTGCCAGGCTTGCGCCCATGGACGACCAGGTTGCACTTGCGCCCCGCCAGTCCTGTTGCAATCTGCTGGCCGATGCCGCGGCTCGATCCGGTCACCAGCGCCCATTTTCCTTCCAGTAATTTCATGATGTTCCTTTCTATTACAGCGCTTTCAACCTGCCCGCTTGTTCAGCACACCCGCCACAACATGCACGGTATTCGATCATGGCGCGAAGATCGCATTGCCAAAACGCCGGCAGGGTTCTTCAGCCTGTTTTCTCCGTATGGCCGCCAAACTGGCTACGCATGGCTGAAAGCATTTTCTCGGCGAAGGTATGTTCCTGCCGGGAACGGAACCGGGTATACAGGGCAGCGGTCAACACATCGGCCGGCACCGCCTCCTCGATGGCCGTCTGTACCGTCCAGCGCCCTTCTCCTGAATCCTGCACATAACCACTGAATTCCCCCAACTGCGGATCCTCCTGCAGCGAGATGGCACACAGATCCAGCAGCCAGGAACTCACGACGCTGCCACGCCGCCATACCTCGGCGATTTCACCCAGTTCCAGTTCATAGCGCATGTCCTCCGGCAGCGATTCACTGGCGGCATTCTTCATGATGTCGAAGCCTTCCGCATAGGCCTGCATCATGCCGTATTCGATACCATTGTGAATCATTTTCACGAAGTGACCGGCACCGGCGGGGCCGCAGTGAAGATAACCTGCCTCGGCACTGCCCTTGTCTGCCGGCCGCCCTGCCGTGGCCGGGATATCGCCCTTGCCGGGCGCAAGGCAACGAAAAACCGGGTCGAGATATTCCACCGCCACTTTCGGTCCGCCAATCATCAGGCAGTAGCCGCGCTCGCGCCCCCATACGCCGCCGCTGGTGCCCACATCGATATAATGAATCCCGGCTGCCGATAACTGTTGCGCGCGCCGCACATCATCCTTGAAGTAGCTGTTGCCGCCGTCAATGACGATATCCTCTGCACTGAAGCGTTCACCCAGGGCTTTCACGGTTTGCTCGGTTGCTTCACCATGCGGCACCATGCACCAGGCGGTCCGCGGCGGCTCCAGCCAGGACACGAATTCGTCCAGGGAGGTTGTCGCCCTGACGCCCTGGGCCTGCAGCTGCTCTACATTTTGCGTCGCCAGATCCAGGCCGACACATTGATGCCCGCCCGCATGCAAACGCAACAGCATATTACTGCCCATGCGTCCCAGCCCGACCATTCCTATTTGCATAATTCAGCTCCCGGTGAGGTGACCCTTATTTTCTGACAAGGTTATCAGCAATACCTCCGCCCAGATAGATCACTGCGCCGCGCTGGAAGCACCAGCCGCAATGGCCCTCGCATCAAATCTCTTGCGCTGTAATACGCATGATGACCGTTTGCCCGGACCGGGGCTGTATGTCCAGTCTTACTGCAGCAGTTTCTTGGGTGTCCGGTCGGCCCTGTACACGCCCCAGTGCTTTTCAGCCTTGTCCATTGGATTCTCACCGTCAAAGCCACCCTTCCAGTTTTCATCAAAGGCCTCGAAGTAGAGCGAGATCACCCTGTTTCCGTTTACCCAGGCATCATACTGATCGAAGAAGATCTTCTGCTCATCTTCACCGGCCTTGCCGATGAGCTGACCCTCGTAACTGGTGGTGTCATAAATCCTGCTGGTCGGCCAGCCGGTCTCACTGTAGACAATCAGGTGGTCCGGAAATCTTTCCTGAATATCGCGATAGATCGCATCCGTCCAGTCCATGGCCTCTGCAAGCGGCTTGTTGTTCCAGAAGGCATAGGCATGCAGACCGATGAAATCGACCTCAGCGGCTATAGTCGCTGCGTGTTCCTTGTTCCAGAAGTTGTAATCATCATTCACCGTGACCGGTTGCGTGATCTTTGCACGGACACGCCGTATATAGCCGATCACTTTATCCATGTCATCGGTCTTGTGGGCTGACCAGTCGACAAAGATCTCGTTGCCGACATTGACTGCGACGATGATTTCGGGGAATGCATTTGCCAGCTCGATTAACTGCTGCAGCTGCGCATCATCCTGTTCCTGCGTGTGGTGCCCTGATACCCACGCCCCCTGCATGACGCGTATCGGTAGCCTGTTGTCCCGGATCACCTCCAGGATATTGCGCGACTGCCGGTCTGATGCATACAGCCTGATCAGGTTCCATCTTTTGGCAATCAGCTGGAGATCTTCAAGAATATTCTCTTTGGAAGTCAGGCTTCCCTTGTCCGGACCCTCGCCATCCCGGTAGGCCCCGTAGGAGATGCCGTTCCCTATCCAGTTGCGATCGATAACCGGGTTGAACGCCCGCCTGTCGATGGTGACATTCGCAAGCGATATTTCAGCCGCGTTCTCCGGTGTGTAGTCGCATGCGGACAGCAGGAGTATGGCTGCAAGTGCTATGCGTATGTTTTTTACGATCATGATTCGCCTGTTCGATTCCTGAATTTCGCCCTGTACGATCCGCGGCGCAGGGTAATCCTCAGCAGGATGCGGGTAGAAAAGTATCTATTCACGTCTTTGCCCAGTCTGCACCGGCCCGGTTGTTCAATCTTCCAGCGGGAAAAGAATAGATGTGCTCTATAGCAGATAGTACATCATAACGTGCGCAATATTTGGCGAGACTGTTTTATGGCAGCGCACACGCCGATCATCACGGGTAAGGCCATCGGGGCACAGGAAAACGCTTGAGGGAACATCATTGGCCTGCCCAAAGATTTAGCAGACATATGTAAGGCAACCCGACAGCGCGGATTTGCCCGGATATCGATGCCGAGGCGCCTCTATCGTATTGATATTAATTGTGATTGTATAAAAACGCGGTGGAAATCAACAGCATGGCATTGTAGGGATTTCTTACAAAACTGAACGAATGCCTTCAAGCGCTGAATATAAATTTGTCTGAATTCAATTAGATGCAATGTTGGCGCGAATATTGCTGCTATATAGCTGTCTATCTCTGCTATATAGCTGATTCTTTAACATTACCCCCGCTACTGCATCAGTGTAGCGCAGAGAAAGCATGTAGTTCATGTGTTAGCTCCTCCCTTAGAGGCGACCTTCGGGTCGCCTTTTTTTTAGGGGAATGACAATGATTGGCCAGGCAATGGATGGTAAAGCAGCCGCACACCAGTGTGCTAAAATAAGACATCATCTGCTATAGAGCACATTGCCTCTTTTCCGGTTGGCGGAGTGAAAATTCAGCCCATGGCAGGCAGCACACTGACATGAGTCAATTCATCATTACAGTGTTTTGGCATGGCCGACGTTGCGCAGGCAGCGCTACCCGTCTATGCCGACAGGGACCTCGCACCACCCGGTGCGCCTGATGGCTTGATGCAACGGTACACACAATGTCATTCAAAAATAATATAAAAATCTGCATAGCCCTCTTGATGGCCATAACCGCTTTTGAGACGGCTCATGCAATGCCGGCCGATGCTGATGGCGACGGTGTCTCCGATACCCTTGATAACTGTACCAGCGTCGCCAACCCGGGCCAGGAAGATAGCGACGGTGACGGGCACGGCAATGCCTGCGATGGCGATTTTACCGCAGACTGTGTAACCAACGTTTTTGATTTGTTTGCCTTCAAGGGAGCCTTCGGGGATCCAGCGGCTGATGCCCGGTACGATCTCGATTACTCCGGCGGAGCGGTATCGGTCAATATATTCGATCTCTTCGCCTTCAAGGGCCTCTTCGGCCAACCACCAGGACCCAGCGCCCCCGGCTCGATGTGTAACCCGGATACGGATAATGATGGTGTTGCCGATGCTGACGATCTCTGCCCCGGCACGCCGCCCGGCAGTGCCGTGGACGTGGATGGTTGTGCCATCCCGCCGCAGTCATTGTCGGCGACTGCGACTGCAAGTAGCACCCAGAATGCTCAAGGTGGCGGGCCTGCCTCTTCTGCAGTTGATGGCAATATGACTACCCGCTGGGGGTCACTGTTCACCGACAACGAATGGATTACTCTCGATCTGGGCGCCAGCTATGCATTGACTGAAGTTATCATCCATTGGGAAGCAGCGAACGCGGCCACCTATGAAATCCAGGGTTCAATGGACAATAGCAACTGGACAACCCTCGCCATCGAAACAGGCGGCGCGTTTGGAGACCGAACTGATATTGTCACCGTGTCAGGCACCTATCAATATGTGCGCATGCTTGGCATCACCCGCACCAGCGTGTACGGATATTCCATCTGGGAAATGGAAGTCTACGGCCTGCCGCCGGCAGATGCGGACGGTGATGGTATAGACGACAGCATCGACCAATGCCCGGGCACGCCGCCTGGCAGTACGGTAGCGACGAACGGCTGCCCGGATACTGATAACGATGGTATCAATGACGGGCTTGATCAATGCCCCGGCACGCTGCCCGGCAGCACGGTGGCGGCGAACGGCTGTATCGATACTGATGGCGACGGAGTGGATGACGGTATTGATCAGTGCCCGGGAACGCCGCCTGCAAAACCTGTCGATGCCGTCGGTTGCGAGCTTGTCATTCCCGTCAACGAAGTCGCCTCCATAAACGACATCCTGGCCGGCGGTTCGGGTGCCAGCCAGCCGGGCTATACGCTCTATGTCTTTGACAACGACCTTCCCGTGCCGGGCACCAGCACCTGTAATGCTGGTTGTGCAACCACCTGGCCACCGTTGCTGATCGCAGATGGCGTGGCTTCGGGGGTCATGAACCTCGGCACCATTGTCCGCACCGACAGTACGGTTCAGGCAACCCATAATGGCCGGCCGCTGTACTTCTTTGCGGGCGATACCAGTCCCGGCGATACCAACGGTGATGGTGCAGACAACGGTGTCTGGCACAAAGTGGCTTATATCCAGTCATATGCGGACCTGTTCGATGTCACCACCGTGCTGGAGCCGGAACTGCAGGTAGATACGGGCTCCGCGCTGATTACCCGCCTGGCCGACCGGGCGCGCGATCGCCATGCCCGTGAAGCCCAGTTTCAAATCTATGATCATTAC
>JABDRC010000131.1 GCA_013041945.1 Halobacteria archaeon | reverse complement strand
CTCAATATCATTCTCCCTTGCGTACGCTCAAACGCACGATGCCAGGGTAGCCTCGACCAGGCGTCTGGCGGAGAGGAGATGATCTCCTCTATCGCATGTCGGCCCGGGACGGCAGGCGTTACTGATTCCCGCGTTGACCCGGATCGCCCTGGCGGCCAGGTGAAGGCACGGGATCCTCATGGCCGTAGGCCCAGAGCGCAGCGGTTGCGGTGAGGACCGCATGGCGTTGCTTGTTCTGACGATCGAGAGGAAGATTTCCCCAGCACCCGTCAGGTAGCTGGTGTTTGACCAGTTCGCGCAGCAGCATATTAATGGTCGCATCCGGCGGTACCTCGAGGAAGAAAAGGCTGCCGATAATTTCCGCCAGCAGATCGATGTTGCCCTCGGCCATGGCCCAGTGCATGGCTTTTCCGAGAAATCCGACCACGGCATCACGCCGCTCCACCAGCCACGGCGGTGGCGCAAGGTGGCCGAAATCGGTCAGGGCAATAACTTCGTGGATCAGGGCGTAGACCTGCAGGCGGCTGATGCGCCCTTGCTGCGCTGATACCGGGTTGCCGCTGTAAAGCACGGGTGGATTGCCATCCACGATGCGTTCAATCAGGCTGGCGTCCAGCAGCTTTTCCATGGGAATGGCAGGGGACTCGCCAAGATGGTCCAGAAAGACGGCGATGGTCAGGGGAATGGTAGGGAAGGGTGAGGACCTGGTTAGCAGCGCATACTGCGCCTGGTCAACAATATCCGCATGCAATGCCGATGGCTGACCGGCGCGTTGCATCAGCCAGGCCGCAAGCACAAGATGGTAATGGTCAAGCAGCCGCTTGCGGGGTTCCCTGACCCATTGCGAGAACTCCGGCAGGGCGTCCAGCGACGCCATACGGTGTTGCAGTGCTGTCGCGTAATGCCGGCGCCCGTAGGGCTTGCGGGCCAGATCCTGAAACAGGTAGAACGCAACCCCCTCATCGATCAGATCAATCAGGCCGCCATCCTGCACGCTGGCCGGGTGTGTCTCGATCCAGTGCAGGCCGCGGCTGATGGCTGTACTGATATCGGTGCTACCTGAATCGGCGCTGTCAACAGGTTCGGTCCGGAGGACGCTGGTGGCAAGCAGCAGAACCAAAAGCAAAAGACTGCGAAGATACATCGTGCTACATCTCATTCCCTGTCGGCAGTCTACTACAGTCACTCCGTGTTGCGCTTGTCGAATAATCCGGTGGCAGCTGATCCAGCCGGTAATCATTGCCTGCCGGGCAGTTCGTCGACTATCACCTGTGATTGTGCCTTGAATCCCGGGATGTCGCGGGGCGGCCCGGGTCGAGCATTTTTCCGACCTTCGCTCAAGACTGGATTAAAGTACTGGATGTTTAACAGTCTGTTAAATTATCAATCATGCCTGAATGGAATAATCAGCCGGCTGCAAACTGCTCAAGCTCCGAGCCCCTGATTTCACCCAGACATTTCTCAACGATTGCCATGTCGAGTTTTTCTTTCCATGCTTCTATCAGTTCGGGATTTTTGAAAACAGAATGCTTATGTTCATCATGCCGACTATGTGATTGCTCTATAAATTCAAGCGTTTGTTTCTCTAGCGGTATTCCCAGGAACCGGAATAGCTCATGTGCATAATGCAGGGTATCTCTCACAAGATCCTCATACCGAACGATCCTGTAACGGCCCGGGTACTGCTTGCCAAGCAATAAGGCCTGCGCAGTCACTTTTTTCCAGTCATCAAATCCCCAGAATTCACCTGGTCCTGTTTTTCGACATTGACCACTTTTCCATTCTTCCAGCGGGTTCGCATTCGCGGGGAATTCCCGTGGATTGCTCAACCAGGAATATATGGTCGCGCAAGGATGTCGCACGATGTATATAAAACGAACCCTCGTATTTAACTCGATAATATGGGGTGTCAGGTTATGAAACCGGTTTGATTTGATGATGAGGTGGCGCGGGCTTTCATGCTTGTCTTCAAAACGGGGGACCAGCCCGTGCTTGCGGAGATGCTCCTGATCCAGGAACTCTGACTTCGTATGATAAACATCTGAAAACAGTTTTTCCCATTGTCTTGCCGTGCTTTTTTCATCCAGGGCATCTTTGAATTCAAAGGAATACAATGGGCAGGACTTGAGCCTGACATCCGGTGATGAGGCAAATATCTGTGATAACCATGTTGTCCCGGAGCGCGGCATTCCGGATATCCATCCAACCTGTATCTCGCCGTCCCGCATGCCAGTCATCTCGACAATATAACGTCATAGCGATAATGGGCGGCATAGTATTTCTCGGGCATTTTATGAATTTCTGCCTGCCAACCGCATCTCTCTGCCATTTCGACAAACTCTTTCTCAGTACGCCAGATGCCGATTGGTGAAGCCGGATCATTTTCTATGCCGCGCTCGACTGGTTGATCGCCATAAAAGCGTGACATTTGCTCTTTGTCCGGGCAATTGCCAATGAAAACATTCTCTGCGTTTGCAAAATTATCCTTCAGTAAACGAAGTAGTAATTCTGACCTGTCATGTTCGATAAAAGGGAATGACCCATAACAGAGTATCTTGGTGAATTTATCAGGTGTGGTCGGGTTTTCACAAAACATCACGACATCCTGCAGGATGTATGCCTGTTCGGGTGGAGACTCAAAATAGCTATTGGCAATGGAAATCAGGGCCTCGGAAAAATCCACCCCCAGGCCGCCCCTGCAACGACTGAAAAGCAGGGTACTCAATGCGCCGTTACCACAGCACAGGTCAAGCAGTGTGTCGTCGCTATCAAGCGCCAGTCCTGAAACGACCGCATCAACAATCATATCAATCTGTTCTTGCGATACGGGTTGCCCATTAACCGTGCGCTTTACCTGTCCCCAGAAATCATCTGGCTCACAGGTTTTTGGATGCTCTTTATAAAAAGGAAATTTATCCTGGCTCAACTTGCGACCTCGTCTGGTCCGAAACTACAGCGCCACTCTTCAGATGTTTCAGTGAAAACACGACTCTACCAGTACACCGATCTTCTCGGCCAAAGCAGGCGTTACCTTAGAGCCAACAGGCAAATTCAGGGATGTATCTGACAGTTGCGTCATATTAGGGAAAACACAGCCATTACACCAGCTGCTGAAAATACCTGTATTATCAAAATACGCACCGTAACTATCCGTTGTAAAAATATTATGCTCCTCAAGTACGCTCCGTACCTGATCGCGCATTACAGCCGGCCCCGAGTCCTGAATTATCAGGACCGCATCCTGGTAATTTGAAATAACATGCCCTCTCCCCCCGAGAAACTGAATTCCACTGATACTCTCGAGTGATTGCTTGTAAATATCAATAATTGACTTATTACGCTCGCGATGGGATTCAAGCTCGGAAAGGGACCACAATCCAAGCGCTGCCTGATACTCGGAAAATCTCCCGTTTGCGGTTACGGGAACTTTTTCAGGTGCCCCGGCACCATAACTGCTCCTTATATTCCTGACCTTGCGAGCCAGGAGCTCATTATTTGTAGCCAGGCAACCGCCTCCGGTTGTAGAAAGGATATTGGTCGAATCAAATGAGAATATTACTGCATCGCAATCGCAACCCAGAATCTCATCATTAACAATTACCCCAAAAGCTCCTTCAGCATAATGAATGATTTTCAGACCAGCGTGACCATAAATACCAACCAGATCTCCTGTCTCGCACACATTACCCCACAAACTGGTTGCGATGATTATGCGAGTATCATCGTCTATTACATCCTTTACAATTTCCGCGGTCATGTGGCCGGTATCTTTGTCGACATCGCAAAATACCGGCGTAAGACCGGCCCAGAGAACGGCCTCGACAACTCCTGGCGAACAAATGGATGGGACGATGACTGTGCCTTTAACATCAAGAGCAACAAGCGCCATCATTAGTGCAAGCGTTGCGTTAGTAGAGACAATCGCATTCTTGACATTCAGATATGACGACAATGAGGATTCGAACTCAACCGCCAGGGGGCCATGATTTGTATAATATTTATTTTTGTAGATTCGTCGTAATAAATCTGCAAGCGTGTCGTCATCTGGTTCATACCACTGACCCACGGTAACAGCTGCTTTCTGTTGCTTATCGCCATTATTTACTGTCATCTCATTCATCCGGTACCCATCCAGCAATATACAACCGGCATACCTGGCAGGCTGCTGAAAACAGCTGGAAAAATGGAGTTCACGTTGTGATTGCTCTTTGAATGTACATTTTACCAGCCTTCGTTCTAGGCAGGGCTGATATATGTGTTTTCTAATAATGTGTTAAGGGATGTATCGTCTTCTATGTACTTTAATATCTGTATTATTATTTCAACATCGCCAACCGAAACCACGGACCCACATGGCATGTTGATAAATTTTGTACGTACTTTATTCGTATTTGCCATTCCCTTGACAGAAACTCCATAACTGTATTCTTTTGCATGTAACGGCGGATCATAGTGACTTCTTGCCAACAACCCCTCGTCATTCAGAAATCTTACCAATATGTCGCGGGATACAGGATAGTCATCCATGACCTCTATCACGATGTTTTTATAGGATGTCTGCTCATTTTCGTCAAACTCAAGCAATCTTAATCCATGCACATCGGGCAGATATTTTTTGTATGCCGAATATATTTCCCTGTTATGAGCAACATTTTTATCAATTTCCATCAATCCAGCCAGGGCAAAGGCGGCATGCCCGTCAATGGGTCGCGCGTCCAGTCCGAAAACCTTGCCAGCAGCAGAGTCAACAACACAAAAATCCCTGAACGAGCGAAGATCGGTCGCAAAGTCCGCTTCATTGGTGCAGATATAACCGCCTTCACAGCCATTTATGAGCTTGCTTGCATGAAAAGAAAACACTTCGCCAACACCAAAAGAACCAATCCGCTTGCCTTTGTATGTTTCATGAACTGATTCTACTGCGTCAAATATGACAGGAACATTCTCCCTGGCAGACAGCTCTATAAATGAATCAACATGACAGCAATTAACAATAGGATGCACCGCCAGTATCAATGCCGTGTCATTATCAATGGCTTCACGAACAGCCTCAACTGAAACAGCGAGTCCATCCTCATATACATCAACAAATACCGGTATCTTGCCGGCCCAATGAACGAGGTCGGCAAGCCTTCTGTAGGTCATTGACGGAATTATTACATTACTCTTTCCGGCGATCGCCTTTAATTTAATAGCCGCAACCAGCGCCCAGAAACCGCTTGAATAAAGTACGCAGTGTTCAGCGTTATGATATTCGCACAATCTGCTCTCCAGAATTGTAGACAGCGGATACTCATTATCGCTGGATGGCCTGTTTTCTGACAACAACATGGACACCCTGTCAAAATCAGGCAAATAAAGGTTTGATGTCGACAATACCTTGTCGAAATGACCCTGGCCGCCAAAACACTTTAATTGATCTTTAAATTCCATCGCAGATCTCAAACCATGAAAATAACATTCAACCCGATTGCATGTCTCCATCAGGGTCCGCAACAGTCCACGAAGACCCTCGTTTCATAAATTATTGGTAGCATGACCATCAAATAAGTTATGAACTGTCTCTTTTATTCTTTTTAGTATTCTATAGATACCAAGCCGCTTTGTTACTGTTACTAATCTCGACATCAATGGCATTGCTCTGAATTTTTGATTGGCTTTTAGAATTCTTTCATCAGGCTGTATTTCACTGGTAAAAACAAAATCAGATGTTTTGTCCCATAAATCGACATCGTGCTTTTCTTCTGTGCCACAGTGCTCGCCGCTGCTGTCAAAGCCTATGTTTTGAGCGAGAGAGTGTGCAGGATAGACTGTATATTGATTACTCAGAAATTGAGCATACATGGCCTTAACATCACCAGCATCAATTTCTCCATAGGCATCTTTATGCAGCATATGTAGCATGTCGGCACCCCCGCCATTTACAAAATCACGCACCTGATTCTTGTCGGCTACAAATCGCTCATATTCTTCGGGGGTTATATATCTGACCTGATCGAATCGATTTTTCCATGTGCCAAATCCCCATGCGTTGAATCTCCTTAGAAAATAAACGTCGTGCCGGTAATCTTCGAGAATTTTGATGGGTGGTGAATAACCGGACACACTGAAGATACGCTTATTTTCCTCGTACATATCGAGAGCCTGATTAATATATGTCAAAAAACCAGGTGCGGTAACAACATCCTCCGCAAGGAAAATCACTTTCCCGAAATGGTCCAGTAGCCAGTTCATGCCGCCACGACTGTTTTCTACCCGACCGTTTGTTGTACGCTCGACGATATTCACCTCCCTGAATCCGTCGATCGTGCGCAGATAACTGCGTACCGCCGCAACCCGTTCCTCGTCACCAGGTCGGGGAGCATCTGAAAAGACATACAGCGTGCTTTGCGAGGCGAGATGGTTGTTTTTCAGCGCCTCAATGGCTTGTCGCAAATGCTCCGGGCGGGCGTAAGTGGATACGCCGATTGGTGCAAGATTATTGGGCATTCGTTGATCCGTGTTGCTTGCTGATGAGCGATGACATGCAGGACTGTGTGACTATACCGTCGTGCACTTTAGTGTAAATGGCTGCACTCGTCCATGCAGCGTACAGGAAGCATAACCCGGGTATTTCGGACGAATCCAGAGAATCACCCGGGAAACGGCCGTCAGTCACGAATTCTGCGACTGATTTTCCGCAAACCGGCCGCCGGCACGCCGACCTGCATTCTGGTCAGGTCATGTGAAGACGCCAGGCCGGACGCAGGCATCGTCAACCTGCCCGGCCGGTTGCGCGCCGATGCGCCGACCGCGCCTGCCCGGTATCATCTCCCCGCGCCAGTGACTGTACGGCGCGGAAACCACAACATAACGGGCCAGATTCACTCGGGTATTTAACTCATCCAGACTGCCCCGCGGCGGCAGGGCTTGCCGGCTTCGTGTCATCTCGTCGGTAAAAAGAATCAACAAAACATGTTGCTATGCGCCCTGCGCATACAGCATGCGGGCGCGTCGCGCGAACAGCGGCAGCAGCTGGCTGCTGCCGGTTTCCAGCAATAACTTCAGCGCGACGTTCTGCAGCCCCGGCCGCATGGCGAAGTCCATCCCGACCGTCACCCGGCAGTGCGTATCACCGCTCGCGGTAAAACCCCAGTCGATAGCCAGTTCGTGAAAGGGGCCGTCGTTTGCGCTGATGTGAATGCCGGTGCAGGGCTGCAGCAGCGCCGTCGAGTGAAAGTGAAACACGGCAGGTCCGGTTTGCAGTCGCTGTTCGGCGTACAGGCGATTGTCGTCCCGATCCAGTATGCGCGCCTGTTTCCAGCCGGGCAGAAACTCCGGGTAGCGCTCGATATCGGCGACCAGGTCAAATACCTGTCTGCATGTGTAGGGCAACTGTGTCGTATCGGAGTAGTGCACGGATCTCGTTAGTTAGGGTTTAATAATATTCTGAAATATTTTGACTGAATACAGGCCCTGCCGCTTGTTCCATCCGGTTCCGCTTGATGCATGTCAACAAGATTGCCTGCATATTGTATACACTCACAACGAACGGGTGAAAACAAGAACAGCCCGCCTGGCAAGCGGGGCGATCGACGAATATAACCTGTTTACCCGAAGCAGTGCCTACACAGCCTTGTCAACTTACAGTTCGAAGGAGAGTGCAGGTATGAGTATCCAGCAGACCTTCTACGAGGCCATGCGCGAGCATGGTATTACCCGCCGCAGTTTTCTCAAATTTTGCAGTCTCACTGCCGCCGGACTTGGTATGGGGCCGGAGTTCGCAGGCAAGATAGCGCACGCACTGGAGACCAAGCCGCGTACCCCGGTCATCTGGCTGCACGGTCTTGAATGTACCTGCTGTACGGAGTCCTTCATCCGTTCCGGGCATCCGCTGGCGGCCGATGTCATCCTGTCGATGATCTCCCTGGATTATGATGACACGATCATGGCCGCCGCCGGTCATCAGGCCGAGGAAATTCTGGAACAGACCGTGGAAAAATACGACGGCAACTTTATTCTCGCCTGCGAAGGCAATCCGCCGCTCAATGAAGACGGCATGTACTGTATCCAGGCCGGCAAGCCCTATATCGAGAAACTGCGTCACATGGCGGATCACTGCAAGGCGATCATTGCCTGGGGTTCCTGTGCCTCCTGGGGCTGCGTACAGGCTGCCAAGCCCAACCCGACCCGCGCCGTGCCCATCCACAAGGTGATTACCGACAAACCGATCATCAAGGTGCCGGGCTGTCCACCCATCGCTGAAGTCATGACCGGTGTCATTACCTACATGCTGACCTTTGATCGTTTCCCCGAGCTGGACCGGCAGGGGCGGCCGAAGATGTTCTACAGTCAGCGCCTGCATGACAAGTGTTACCGTCGGCCGCACTTCGATGCCGGCCAGTTCGTCGAGCGCTTCGATGACGAAGGCGCGCGCAAGGGCTACTGCCTGTACAAGGTGGGCTGCAAGGGTCCGACCACCTACAATGCCTGTTCCACTGTCGAGTGGAACGGCGGGTTGTCATGGCCGGTCAAATCGGGCCACGGTTGCCTGGGCTGTGCCGAAGACAATTTCTGGGACCGCGGCTCCTTCTACAGCGCGGTCACCAACCTGAATGTGCCAGGCGGCGTCGAGGCCACGGCCGACAAGGTGGGCGCCGTGCTGGCCGGTGCCGCCGCCGTTGGTGTGGCGGCGCATGCGGCTGCCTCGGTCATCAGCCATACAAAAGACAGCAACAAGGGGGACAGCAGCCATGAGTGAGACCGTCACGCCGAATGGTTTCCGACTCGATGACAGTGGTCAGCGTGTGGTGGTGGACCCGATTTGTCGCATCGAGGGACACCTGCGTATCGAGGTCAACCTGGACGACAGCAATGTCATACAAAATGCGGTCTCCACCGGCAATATGTGGCGCGGCCTGGAGGTCATTCTCAAGGGACGCGATCCGCGCGATGCCTGGGCCTTCGTAGAACGTATCTGCGGCGTCTGCACCGGCGTGCATGCCCTGTCCTCGGTGCGTGCGGTCGAGGATGCCCTGGGTATCCAGATCCCGGAGAATGCCAATCACATCCGCAACCTGATGATGCTGGCCCAGTACACCCAGGACCACCTGGTGCATTTCTACCACTTGCATGCGCTCGACTGGGTCGACGTGGTCAGTGCACTGGACGCCGATCCGAAAGCAACCTCTGTACTGATGCAGAGCATCTCCAGCTGGCCCAAGTCATCACCCGGCTATTTCCGTGATATCCAGGCGCGCGTAAAACGCTTTGTCGAGTCGGGCCAGCTGGGCCCGTTTTCCAATGCCTACTGGGGCAGTCCGGCCTACAAGCTGCCGGCCGAGGCCAACCTGATGGCCGTCGCCCATTACCTGGAGGCGCTCGACTTCCAGCGCGAGATCGTCAAGATCCACACCATCTTCGGCGGCCGCAACCCGCATCCGAACTGGCTGGTCGGTGGCATGCCCTGCTCGTTCAGCCTGAACGAGACCGGCGGCATCAACATGGAGTGGCTCAACCTGGTGTCGTCCATCATCGACCGTTCCATCGAGTTCATCGACCAGGTCTACATCCCGGACCTCAAGGCGATTGCCTCTTTCTATACCGAGTGGACCTATGGCGGCGGGCTATCGAGCAAGAACCTGCTGTCCTACGGTGATTTCCCGAATGTCGCGAACGACTGGTCACAGGAGAACATGCTGCTGCCGGGTGGTGCCATCATCGGCGGCGACCTGTCCACGGTGCACGAGGTGGATGTGCGCGATCCCGAGCAGATCCAGGAGTTCGTCAACCACTCCTGGTATACGTATCCGGATGAATCGAAGGGCCTGCACCCCTGGGACGGCATCACCGAGCCCAGGTTCGAGCTGGGTCCGAACGCGAAGGGCACCAAGACCAACATCGAGCAGCTGGATGAAGGGGCGAAATATTCCTTCGTCAAGGCCCCGCGCTGGCGGGGTCATGCCATGGAGGTGGGTCCGCTGGCGCGCTACGTGATTGCCTATGCGCGCGGCGAGGAGGAGATCAAGGCCCAGGTGGATGGCCTGCTGCGTGACCTCGGCCTGCCACTGGAGGCGCTGTTCTCCACGCTGGGCCGCACGGCGGCGCGCGGGCTGGAATGTTCCTGGGCGGCGCACAAGATGCGCACCGTGTTTGACAACATGATGGCCAACCTCAAGGCGGGTGATACGGCCACGGCCAACATGGACAACTGGGAACCGGACACCTGGCCCGCTGAGGCCAGGGGCGTCGGGCCGGTGGAGGCGCCGCGTGGTGCGCTGGGACACTGGATCCATGTCAAGGATACCCGTATCGAGAACTACCAGGCTGTGGTCCCGACCACCTGGAATGCCTCACCGCGCGACCCGGAGGGCAATATCGGTGCCTATGAGGCGGCCCTGCTGGGTACGCCGATGGCCAATGCCGACCAGCCACTGGAAATTTTGCGTACCTTGCACAGTTTTGATCCCTGCCTGGCCTGTTCGACGCATGTGATGTCGCCGGACGGCGAGGAGCTGGCAACGGTCAAGGTCCGCTAACAGGAGGGCAGCGACATGAGCAGCAACGTGGCAAGTGGTCCGCACGATTCGGCCAACCAGAAGGCGGTGTATGTGTTCGAGGCCCCGGTGCGACTGTGGCACTGGTTGCATACCCTGAGCTTTCTGGTACTGGCCGTGACCGGCTACCTGATCGCCAATCCGTTACCGGCACTCAATGGTGAAGCCAGCGATCACTTCCTGATGGGCAACATACGGATGATCCATTTCATCGCCGCCTACGTGTTTGCCATCGGTTTTGCCGTCAGGATTTACTGGGCGCTGGTCGGCAACCGCTTTGCGCGCGAGATCTTCTATCTGCCATTCTGGCGGGGCGCCTGGTGGAAAGGACTGTTCTACGAATTGCGTTTCTACTCGTTCCTGACACGCAAGCAGCACAAGACGCTCGGACACAATCCGTTGGCGCAGATGGCCATGTTCCTGTTCAATACCCTCGGCACGGTATTCATGATCGTCAGCGGGTTCGCCCTGTACGGCGAAGGACTGGGTACGGACAGCTGGGCAGACAGGCTGTTCGGCTGGGTCATCCCGTTGCTGGGTGGCAGCGAGGCCACGCACAACTGGCACAACATGATCATGTGGGTGATGATCATGTTCGTCATCATCCACATCTACATGGCGGTGCGCGCCGATATCATCAGCCGCGAGAGCAGCGTCAGTACCATCATTGGCGGCTGGCGCATGTTCAAGGACGACCAGCCTTGAGCAGTGGCGAAATCGATACCCTGGTCCTCGGTATTGGCAACATCCTGTGGGCTGACGAGGGTTTTGGGGTGCGCTGTATCGAGGAACTCAATGCCGGCTGGGAATTTCCGACACCGGTACGCCTGATGGATGGCGGCACGCAGGGCATGTTCCTGTTGCCCTGGATCAGCAATGTCTCCAGGCTACTCATTTTCGATGCCATCGACTTCGGCCTGGCACCCGGCGAGCTTCGTGTCATCCGCGACGATGATGTGCCGCAGTACATGGGCGCGAAGAAGGTCAGCATGCACCAGACCGGTTTCCAGGAGGTGCTGGCATCCGCACGCATGCTGACCGGCAGGCCGGAGCAGCTGGCGCTGATCGGTGTGCAGCCGGAGCGGCTCGACGATTTCGGCGGCAGCCTCAGGGAGGGAACGCGGGAACGTATTCCGGCGGCCCTGGAGGAAGCCTGTGCGGTGCTGCAGGAATGGGGTATCGAACTGCGCAAGCGGGCAGTACCGCTTGACATCGTGGAGCTCACCGGTCCCGGTGAACTCGACATGACAAGCTATGAGCTGGGCAGGCCGGCATGACCCATCCACTGATTCAGCTGCTGTTTGACGAGCACCGCTACCCGGAAGTCAGCCTGGACTCGCACGCGGCATTTATCGAGCGGCCGGGCGTCAGCGTGCTGTTCTTCGCCGGTGACCCGAAGCGGTTCCGTGATACCACCGATGTGGCCGTGGTGCTGCCCGAACTGGACAAGGCGTTTGCGGGAACACTGCAACCGGGCGTGGTGGCAGCGGCAGCGGAGCGCGAACTCCAGCTTCATTACGGCTTCACCGCGTGGCCGGCGCTGGTGTTCCTGCGCGACGGGGGTTACCTCGGTGCGATTACCGGCATTCAGAACTGGTCGGACTACCTGCAGCAAATCAGTGAACTGCTGGTCGCCGGGGTAAAGCCGCTGCATGCCGTCAGGGTGCCGGTGGTCAGTGCGTGAGCGGGCAACGGGGAGAAGGCGCGTTATGGATATCGACAACATACCGGTTACCGTGACCGGCCCGGGCAGTCAGCCGCACGAGGCAGACGGCACACGCCTGGAATTTATTTCCCTGCCGCAGGAGATGGGCAGCTACCGGGCCCCGGACATCCCGGAGCCGGAACAGGTGCAGCATCTCGGGGGTGCCAGGGCGACCACGGAGTGGATTCGCCGGGCACTGGAGCGCTACCGGGTTGGTGGTGAACCGCAGGTGGCCGACATATCCGCCCTGGATGCCGAGAACCGTGAACTGGTCAACCAGATCCTGGGCGAGGGCGAGGTGAGCCTGCGCTTCGGTGGTCCATTGCAGGTGCGCATGCAGGAGTCGGTGCTGGCCGGTATCTGGCGTACCTTCTACCTGGATGCCAATGGCGCCATCATGCACGACCTGATCGAGGTCTGCGATGTGCCGGTGCTGGCACGGCGCAGGCCGGACCCGGAGTGCGTGGCTGCTATTGCGGGCGTTACACCGCCCGCGGATGTCATGAATGCCATGCCCATCCTCAGTGAGATCCAGGACCACGTGCAATCCTGGCAGGCCGGTGATCTCGCCCATGTCATCAATCTCACGCTGCTGCCGCTGAGCGAGGACGACATCCGTTTTCTCGGCGATGTCCTGGGCAAGGGTCCCGTTGATACCCTGTCGCGGGGTTACGGCGATTGCCAGATCACCAGTGCCGCGTGTCCCGGTGTCTGGTGGGTGCGCTATACCAACTCAATGGGCACGCTGATTCTCAATACCCTGGAAATTACCGATATTCCCCTGGTCGCCTGCGCTGCGCAGGAAGATCTTGATGACTCGCGCCAGCGTTTCCGTGAATTGCTGGAACCTTACTGGAAGGAACTGGGGTGATGCCCGCGGAAGTATCCAGTCAGCGCATCGGCGACGACACCCGGCTCGAGTGTCGCATCTGCTGGTATGTGTACGATCCGGCAAAGGGCGACACGTTCGAACAGATACCCCCGGGCACTGCATTCACCGACTTGCCGGACCACTGGCGCTGTCCGCAGTGTGACGCCGGCAAGGACAAATTCCTGCTCGCCGACGGCAGCTGAACGCCATGTCTGATGTCGTCAACAGACTCGTTGCAGGCTACCGCCGTATCGAGCGTGAGCGCATGCAGGGCTTGCCGATTTGTAACGACAGGTTGCAGGTCGAGGCAGTGGGCTTTCGCCCGCATGACAGATGCCTGTGCGGTGTGCTGGTTACACCCTGGTTCATGAACCTGGTACTGTTGCCGGCTGAGGGTGAGGAGTGGTCCGCAGCGACCTTTGGCCAGAAGGTCATCTGGCGCTTTAATGCCGGCGAATATGAATTCACACCCGCTGTACTCGAGGGCATCGGGACCCACCTCAGCACGCCCCTGTTTTCCACGGTACAGGATTTTCCCGACCAGGATACGGCGCGCCGGGTGGCCGGGGAGGTGCTCGGACGACTCGAGGAAGAAGGCAATGAAACGGTCAGCACCGATCCGCTGGCGTCCGGGCTGAAGCAGGGTGGGTTCAGTCGGCCGCTGTCGCGCCGCAAGCTGTTGCGTGGCTGGCTGTCTGTCGGTCAGGATTAGTCTTATGCACGAGTATTCAGTCTGTCTGGCCCTGATGGAGCAGGTCGAGCGTATTGCCAGGGAGCACCGGGCGCGCCGGGTTGAGCGCATTGTGCTCCAGCTTGGTCCGCTCTCCGGTGTCGAGGCGCCGCTGCTGGCGCATGCCTGGCCGCTGGCGGCTGCCGGCAGCATCGCCGCGGATGCCGAACTGGTTATTGACACGGCACCGGTCCGGGTACAGTGCACACAGTGCGGGGCCGAGTCCGAGGCGCAGCCCAACCGCCTGCTGTGCGCCAGCTGCGGTGACTACCGTACCCGCCTGATCAGTGGCGATGAAATGCTGCTGGCGAATCTGGAGCTGGCGCAAATTGACCGGCAGCCGGTTGAGTCATCATGTGTCTAGGCATACCCATGCAGGTTATCCGCAT
>JABDRC010000123.1 GCA_013041945.1 Halobacteria archaeon | reverse complement strand
TTGCCGGATTTGACGGCCGTTTCTGCCAGATCGTAATCGATGTAGCGCACCAGCGGTTTTTTCAGAATATCGACGAAATGCTGCTTCGACAGACGCATGAGCGAACCGTCCGACAGCATGGTGACCGTCGCATTGCGCTCTGCATCCGACACCAGCGCATCCTCGCCGAAACAGTCACCGGGACCGAGTTCCGCCAGCGGAACATCCCAGCCCTTGCCGGATGCCAGTCGCGTCACCGAGCAGGTGCCCTCGCGGATGATGTAAAAATAGTCGCCTTCGTCCCCCTGGCGGACGATGGTGTCTCCGGCATAGACATTCACCGGTTGCAGTGACTGGATCAGCCGCTGGATGTCGGCAGGCGGCATGCGCGAGAAGGCCTCGGACTGCAGCATGTGCGTCATCCAGTCGTCCTCGGAGCCGGTGCTTAAATCGATGGTCCCGGTCTCGGCCGTCTGGTCGAGCGTCAGCATGACATCCAGCAGGGTGGAATCGATGGTGGCGATTACCGCCTTGGTTGCGGCGCGTGCGGTGGTAATGCGTGGCTGCTGATTGGCCAGCGGATAGCGGGCCGGGTCGGTGCCCGCACTGACCACGCCGGTGACCTTGCCGTTGGCATCGATGAAGTTGACCACACCGTCGAGCAGGTAGATCGAGCGGTTGTCGCGGTCGCCCTCACCGAACAGGTAGCTGCCCGCGCCGATGTCCTTGATGGACAGGCTGGTCGTTACCTCGCGGTAGCGGTCATCACCCAGTGCATTCAGCGGGATCAGGTCGCGGAGGATTTCCTGGCCGTTGAATTTCTTGCCCGCGTTCTTTCTGGGTTTCATATGCTTGCCTGTCCGAGCCGTGTTGGCGTTGCCCCGGCACCATGGCCGTATGGCATATATCGGCATGCCGGGCGGAATGTGGAGCCCGGCAGACAGGTCCGGCGCGTCAGGCCGGCATCAAAAAATTACTTATAAAACAGTACGATAAATTTGTCAGGAGGGTGAGCGCGTGATCTCGAGCACGACGCCGTCGACACCGGTAACTGTGACGCGCGTACCGGCCGGCAGGTCGTCCCCGGTGATGCGCCAGGTGGAGTCGTCGACCCGCAGCTTGCCGGCGCGGTTGACGATGGGTTGTTCGAGCGTGAACGTGCGGCCGAGGTACTGCTCGCCGCGACGATTCAGTGCCGGCTGGTCGGTGGTTGCGGGATTCTGTCGCTGGTAGCGGCGAAACAGCGCGATGCTCACCACCGACAGGCCGGAAAAGATCATCAACTGGTACTGCCAGCCGAGCTCGGGGACACCCAGCAGGATCAGCCCGGTGACGGCGGCGGCGATCGCCAGCCACAGGAAAAAGAAGCTCGGTGCCAGCACCTCGATCAGCAGCAGGATGCCGCCCAGTATCCACCAGTGCCAGTAGTCCACCTGCTGGATCAATGCCTCCATCAGGCCTGCCTCTGCTTCTGCAAGGCTTCTTTCGCCACTTCCGCAATACCGGCCAGCGAGCCGATGACGCTCGAGGCCTCGAGCGGCAGCAGCACCAGCTTCTGGTTGGGCGCCGTGCCGATGTCCTTGAGTGCACCGACGTAGTTCTGGGCAATGAAATAGTTGATGGCGTTGACATCGCCTTTCGCGATCGCCGCCGACACCATGTCGGTCGCCTTCGCCTCGGCCTCCGCCGCGCGCTCGCGCGCCTCGGCATCACGAAACGCCGCTTCCTTGCGTCCCTCGGCGTCCAGCATGATGGCCTTCTTCTCGCCTTCCGCGCGCAGGATTTCCGACTGGCGCAGACCCTCGGCGTCCAGGATCACGGCACGTTTTTCACGCTCGGCCTTCATCTGCCGGGCCATGGCGTCGATCAGGTCCTGCGGCGGCTGGATATCCTTGATCTCGATACGCGTGACCTTGATGCCCCAAGGTGTCGAGGCGGCATCCACTACCGTCAGCAGGCGCGCATTGATGGCATCGCGCTGTGACAGCAGTTCATCGAGGTCCATACTGCCCATCACGGTACGGATATTGGTCATGGTGAGGTTGAGGATGGCGCGATCGAGATCATTGACCTCGTAGGCGGCCTTGGCGGCGTCGAGGATCTGGAAAAACACCACCCCGTCGGCCCTGACCATGGCATTGTCGCGGGTGATCACCTCCTGGCTGGCGATGTCGAACACGGTTTCCATCATGTTCAGCTTGTGGCCGATGCGATCGATGTAGGGCATGACCAGGTTGAGCCCCGGGCGCAGGGTCCTGCGGTAGCGGCCAAAGCGCTCCACGGTCCATTCGTACCCCTGCGGGACCGTCTTGACGCCCATGAAAACCGTGACCACGGCAATCGCGAGCACCACCAGTGTAAATTGGGAAAAACCGTCCATACCCAGCCTCCTTTATCGGGCCCATGCGCCAGCTCCGGGGTGATTGTAGACCAGACCACGCAGTCATGTCCCGTTCGGGGTGCAGGCAGTCTGCAGGGTTTTCATGTATCTTCGGCGCTGGCACCCATCAGGACAGCACTCGCGCAGGCTCAGCATGGCAATCAGTGTCTTCGACCTTTTTAAAATCGGTATCGGCCCCTCCAGCTCCCACACCGTGGGTCCCATGCGTGCGGCCGGGATGTTTGTCCGCTCGCTGCGCAATGCGGGCCAGTTCGACCGGCTGGCGAAACTGCATGTTGCGCTGTACGGCTCGCTCGGTGCCACCGGCAAGGGGCACGGTACCGACAAGGCGGTCATCCTGGGGCTGGAAGGTGAAGATCCGGAAACGGTGGATACCCACGCCATCCCGGCGCGCCTCGAGCAGATCACGGCCGATGGCCATCTCAGGCTCGACGGTGCGCGCGAACTGACCTTCAATGCCGGCAAAGACCTGACCTTTCATCGCAGCGAGGTGTTGCCCTTCCATCCGAACGGCATGACCTTCAGTGCCTTTGCCGCGGACGGCGAGCCGCTCATCGAGCGTACCTATTACTCCGTCGGCGGCGGTTTTGTGCTCAACGAGACGGCGGCCGGCGAGGATCGTATCGTCGAGGACACGACGGTACTGCCGTTGCCGTTTACGACCGGTGACGAGCTGCTCGCGCGCTGTGCCGATGAAGGTATCTCGATGAGCCAGGTGATGCTGAAGAACGAGCGGGTCTGGCGGTCCGAAAGCGAGATCAGCGCGGGGCTGTTGAACATCTGGGCGGTCATGCAGGCCTGTGTGGAGCGCGGCTGCCACACCGA
>JABDRC010000135.1 GCA_013041945.1 Halobacteria archaeon | reverse complement strand
TGCCGCAGCGGGCGCAGAAGCCACGCTCGGCCCAGTCCGAGGAGGCATACACACCAATGGATTCCTCACCGGCGAATTGGACATCCCTGCCGCAGTCGACGGCCAGCAGCGGCCCGCCGCCCCATTTACGGCACATACCGCAATGACAGGCACCGACGTGATTGTCACATGTCGCCGCGCTAAACCGTACGGCACCACACAAACAAGCCCCCTTTCCCGCTGAATTGGTCATTTCGCACCTCCATACGTTCGAGTAATGTCATGTACAGATTCGTCGATGAGCTCGAACCTGGCACGCCCCGTCTGCTTTTCAATAGTGACCTGTAACATGCAATACGCCGGCAGGGAAAATGGCTCATCGCCGCAGCTGCAGCCACCAACGATCTCGGTGAAAAACACGCCTACCCTGGCCTGTACGGCATCGTCCATCTCACGGGTATCGATTACGGTCACAGCCAGGTCGCTGTCGTCGACGAGCCCACCCTGCTCAAGCCCCTTGTGCAGGGGCAGCTCCCCTGCGGCCAGCGCCTCGATAGAGCGCTTCAGGGCGGGGACGAACTCGCGTGTTCCCCATGATTCCAGTAGTCCCCGCAGACAAGCCATTTATTCACCTGATAATCACTACCCGTATGCCGTGCATACCGGGACTGTTCCGGCCGTACCTCCTGATTGTAGTGCATGCAGGTAACTCGCAGGGCACGAAGATGCCGCTGCAGGAATTTTCCCGTAGATGCAGTAGCCCTCCCAAATTATGGTATGGTTTCGCCGGCTTGGACGGGAGGAGCACCATGCAAGGTATTGGACGTCAGGTTTATTTTACACTGCTGATCGGCCTGGCGGGCTGCGCAACCATCAGCACCGGTATCGACCAGGGCATCCGCGTCGTTACCGAGCCGGGCGTGACCGGCGCCGATTGCACACTCGTCGACAAAAAGAACAACGTTGCCTGCATACCTAACACACCGGGCACCACCTACCTCTCACGCGGCAACGGCCCAGCCACCATCACCTGCAACAAGGCCGGCTATAAAAGTAGCAGCCAGCAACTGGAGGAAGGTATCGCGGGCGCGACCGCGGGCAATATCATACCCGGCGGTGGCATCGGCCTGATCGTCGATGCGGCCTCAGGTGCCGCCCAGCGATACCCCGACCAGGCCGTTGTCTGGATGGAACCGCTCCAATGGGACAGTGAGGCGAACCGGCTGCACTGGCTCGGAAAAAAACAGGCCCGGGAGCAGGCCGCCAGGGATGCAGAAGAAAATAAAGCTCCCGAACAGGAGACCGAAGACCTCTGATTGCGGGCAATACCCGGCACACTGCTGCATTCATACCCAAGGAGAACCGTAAAATGAAGCTTCATGACACCCTGAAATACCTCCTCGCCGTATTGATGATTACCGCAACCCTGTCAGGCTGCGCGATTAACAAGGCAACATCCACAGTGGACCCGAGCGCGGACCTGTCCGGTCTGAAGTCCTTTCATGTCGAGAAATACGAAAAGGACAAGCGTGACACCAACGTCGTCATCGAGGACAAGCTCAGGGAAATGGGATTCCAGGTTGCCGACAGCAAGACCGGTGTCGACGCGGTCATTACCTACAAGGACAAGTGGATCTGGGACATCACGTTCTACATGCTCGAACTCAATGTCTCGGTCAGGGAGCCTGGCAGTGGTTTCCCGCTGGCATCGGGCACATCCATGCATTCATCGCTGACCCGGAAATCCCAGGAGGGCATGGTTGACGAGGTGCTGACCAACATATTCTTCAAGAACCGCAAGGAAGGAGCCACTAATGCAAACTAGCAGGATTCGATTGGGCCTTGCCTGTCTCTTCATTGCCTGGCTCACGGGCTGCGCATCGCCGGCAAACCGGCAGGCGCTCGTCGTCAGCGACGCACCGGCCGCCACCCGGCACCCCTACTCTGTCAGTGTCAGTACCAGCGGCGGCGGTGAAACCGGCAGCATGGACTATACGAATATTTCGGACGAGGACCTGGCCGGCGCCATCGAGGAATCGATTACCCATAGCGGACTGTTTTCCACCGTCATCCAGGGGGACGGGGCCGATTACAGGCTGAACGTCTCGCTGATCAACATGAGCAAACCCATGTTCGGCATGGACTTCAAGATCGACATGGAGATGGCATGGTCACTCATCGATGCACGTACCGGTGATGTGGTCATGCGGGAGGCGATCAATTCCACCCATACAGCAACCATGGGCCAGGCCTTTGCCGCAGTGACACGTATTCGTATGGCGGTGGAAGGTGCCGCGCAGGAAAATATCCGCCAGGGACTGGAGAAAATCGCCGCCCTGAAACTGTAACAGCCCAGCCGGAGTCAGCGACCATTGACCAGCCAGCCGCCGGTCGCCTGCAGGGGGGCCGGATGGCCCGGCTCACTGACCCAGACAGCCAGCCCGAGGCGACTGGCGCCCCGTTCGTCGAAGTCGGGCAGCGGCACCCGCCATTCTCCGTTCACCGACGGGTGAGTCACGTGCACCAGTGACACGAATTCCTGCCGCAGGGTGCTGTTGCGGTTCTCGCCGCGCAACACGTCGGTCTCGATTCCGAAGCCGAGGACGGCGATATTCAGCTGCAATGGTTTGTCCGTGACCGGAAACTGTGCCGCCAGCTGACCGTCCTCCACGCGGACCACGAGGTTGCCGGGTCGCTTGCGGCTGGCGCGCGGCCCCATGCGCCAGGTCCAGCCGCGCCACTCACGGCCGTTGGTGAAGAAGCCCGGCGTATACACCGTGCGGGCATGGCCGGCCCGCGCATAGTCACGCTGACGTTCACCATTCGCTGCGGTCGCATAAGGGTCTTTCCAGCCAATGTAGTCCCAGTAGTCGACGTGAAAGGCCACCGGGACGATCGACTGCCACAGCGCATCATCCTCCACATAATCGTTCAGCCAGCGCTCGGCCGGCGGGCAGCTGCTGCAACCCTGCGAGGTATACAACTCGAGCAGCGTAACCTGCCGTTCACCGCTGTCCATAACGAGAGAGGCGGCCTGCACCGGCAGCGCGATGAGCGCAAACAGCAGACAGGTTGTCAGATGTAGCATGATGCACCCCGCTGGAATCGGGTCAGGCGCGGACTGACGGCATGCCGTCATGTCGAAGGGCCCGGCAGTTGGCGTATACTCAGCCTGACTGCCATCATCCTCCAGAGTTCAACATCATGAAAGCTACCGCAGAACTGCAGGTCATTCCGCTTGGCGCCGGTGTATCGGTACGCGACGAGGTCGCACACATCGTCGGACTGCTTGCCGAGCATGATTTCATCCTCGAAACCCACGCCGCCGGCACCAATATCGAGGGCGACATGGCTGATATCCTCACCGCCGTCGGCCGCATTCACGAGGCCATGCACGCACGCGGCAGTGTCCGCCTGCTCAGCTACCTGAAGCTCGAGACCCGCACCGACAAGGTGCCGACACTGGCCGGCAAGCGGCTCTAGCCACGCTGCGGCAGGTTCCGCCGGCCTTGGACTTTTGGCCGATTCGCCCGTGGCACGGCTGTGTCATCATGGCCGTGCAGATAGCGGCTATGCCGGACGGCAAGCGCGGTGGCGGCGATTTCAAGCACTTGCCCCTGCCGGCACCCTGCGCTTGCAGATAAAAACTCT
>JABDRC010000118.1 GCA_013041945.1 Halobacteria archaeon | reverse complement strand
AACCGGTTTTACGCACCCATCCCCATATTGATGTAGCCGGTCGGGCAGACCTCTGCGCAGATGTGGCAGCCGATGCAGCGGTCATAGTCGGTGTAGACGTAACGTCCCATGGTCGCGTGGTCCTTCGGCGTGCGCAGGACGGCGTCCTGCGGACAGTAGATCACGCAATTGTCACATTCGAAGCACATGCCGCAGCTCATGCAGCGCTCCGCCTCGGCGCGCACGTGTTCCTCGTCGAGGCCGCGGAAGCGTTCCTCGAAGTGACCCAGCACCTCGTCGGCGCCGACCCCGGTTTCCTTACGCCGGTTGCGTGCAGTAAAGGGGAAGTGCCCGAGGTAGAGCATGTCATGCGGAATGATTTCCGCCTGCGAGCGGTCTTCGTAGTTGTGCACGGCGTAACCGGCTGCATCGGTGCCCCATTCCTGGCTATGGTCGTATTCTGCGGGCGTTAGTTCGGTTTCACGCAGCTTGTCCAGCAGGTTGAAGTGGTGCACATCGACCTTGGGCCGGCGATCGAATTCTTTGCTGGCAAGGTAACGGTCGATGCTGTCCACGGCGACGGCCGCCTGGCCGATGGCCGTGGTCAGGAGGTGCGGGCGGACGATATCACCGCAGGCAAAATAGCCCGGCTTGTCGGGGACCTGGTAAAACTTGTCGGAGTCGACCAGGCCGCGCCCGTTGTCAAAGGCCTCCAGGCCGGTCAGGTCGCCGGACTGGCCCACGGCCGGGACGACCAGGTCACATTCGATATCGAACTCCGAACCTTCCTTCTCGGTCATCTTGCCATCGGTCCAGTCGACCTCGATGACGCGCAGCGCCGTGGCGCGCCCGTCTGCACCGATGACGAGTTCCTTCGGTGCCAGGCTGCCGCGCAGTTCGATGCCTTCCTTTTCGGCGGTGATCCGTTCATGTTCCGCCGCCGGCATCTGCTCGACCGGGCGCCGGTAGATCAGCAGGACCTCGGAGCCCTCGCGGCTGGCGGTGGCGGCGACATCGTGTGCGGTCAGGTCGCGGATGACGGACTCCGGGCGATCGCCCGGATGCGGTGAATTGATGTGGCCGAGGCGGCGGGCGACAGAGACCACGTCCATGGCGGTATCGCCGCCGCCGATGACCACGACCTTGCTGGCGGTATGCTGCATGCGCCCTTCGTTGAAGGCGGCCAGGAAGGCCACACCGCTGACGCAGTTGGGCGCATCGCCGCCGGGAATGCTGAGGGTGCGCCCCTGCTGCGCACCGATGGCCAGCAGGATGGCGTCGTAGTCCTTTTCCAGCTGTTCGAAACTGATATCGCGGCCCACGCGAGTCTGCATGTGTAACTCGACGCCCATGTCGAGGATGCGCTGGATCTCGCCATCCATGACATCGCGCGGCATGCGGTAGCCGGGGATGCCGTAGCGTGTCATGCCGCCGAGTTCCTCGCGCTCGTCGAAGATAGTGGCGCCGTGGCCCAGCCGGCGCAGCTGGTAGGCGGCCGCGAGCCCGGCTACGCCGCCGCCGATGATGGCGATCCGCTTGCCGGTCTCCTGTTCTGCTGCGGCGAATGCCAGCTTCGCCTGCAGTGCATGGTCGCCGATGAACTGCTCGACCGCGTTGATACCGACGTAGTCCTCGACCTCGTTGCGGTTGCAGCCATCCTGGCAGGGAGCCGGGCAGACACGGCCCATAATGGCCGGGAACGGGTTGGCGTCAGTCGAGCGGCGAAAGGCGTATTCCTGCCATTCGACGCCGGCCGGCGGCTTTTCTATGCCGCGTACGATCTGCAGCCAGCCGCGGATGTCCTCGCCGGAGGGGCAGCTGCCCTGGCAGGGCGGCGTGCGATGCACATAGGTTGGACACTTGTAGGAGGTATCTTCGTTGTAGATATCTTCCGACCAGCGCGTCCATTCGTGGTCATTATCCTCGTAACGGCGGAATGTCAGTTTGTCTGCCATGGGTCGCAGGGGCCCTCGAGGTTAATTCCGGTGTTCAATATTACTGTAATCAACGGGCGGGATAAATACGCCGGTGCATCGTTGCCCTGACACGCCGTAGCAACGAGAGCACCCGGTGGTGCGGGCTGTAGCGTGTTAATATTGAACATGATAGTCTGTTTCAAGGTCTATAAAACCATAATTTGAAACAGACATACCGGGCGCCGCGGGTGACCCGGTAATTAACGGAAGTGGATTGCCGGAGCTGGATATGCTGGCACTGAATCACCAGGTACTGCGTACGGATATATCCGGGATGCCGCTCGAGTGGGTCGGCTACCAGGAGGCGGTGCGGCTGTACCACCTCGAGCAGGTGGCCTATACCTGCGGTACACTGCTGTACCGGGTGCATGGCGGAATCAGCGCCAGGACCGGCCGGCGCAGCATCATCGAGGTCAATTCCATTATTGCCACGCAGGGCCGCAACCGGGAGCTGCTCAAGCTGAAGGAGCGCTACATCCCGCCGCTGAACAACCCGGCACTGTTCCGGCGTGATTCCAGTCTGTGTCTTTACTGCGGCGAAACATTTCCGGCCCTGAACCTGTCGCGCGATCATGTCACGCCGGTGATACAGGGTGGCAGGGACACCTGGAACAACGTGGTGACGGCCTGTCGCCGCTGCAACAATCACAAGGCCGGCCGCACCCCGGAGCAGGCCGGTATGCAACTGCTGGCCGTGCCGTTTACACCGACCCACGCTGAATATATTTACCTGCAGGGTCGCCGGGTGCTGGCCGACCAGATGGAGTTCCTGCGGGCACATTTTCCGCGCAGCAGCCCGCTGCACGAACGACTGGCGCACCACGACACTCACCAGTGACCAGGGCAGGCGCCCGCGTCTACCTCGTCGACGCCAGCATCTACATCTTTCGCGCGTACTACTCCGTGCCCGATACGCTGACCAATGCAGACGGTCAGCTGATCAATGCACTGCACGGCTTTGCCGGTTTCCTCGGCGGTTTTCTCGACGAGGCGAAGCCGGCGCACCTGGCAGTGGTATTCGACGAGAGTCTGACAACATCCTTTCGCAACGATATTTATCCGGCCTACAAGGCAAACCGCGAGACACCGCCCGTGGAGCTGAAGCAGCAGTTTGCCTGGTGTCGCACACTGGTGCAGTCGCTGGGCATTGCCGATTATTCGAGCAAACACTACGAGGCCGACGACCTGATCGGTACACTCGCGGCGCGCCTGCGCGAGCAGGGCTATTCGATCGTGATCCTGAGTGCCGACAAGGATCTTGCCCAGCTGGTCGCCGAGGGCGACATGCTGTGGGACTATTCACGCAACCGCAAGCATACCTATGAAAACATCCCGGCCTGGCTGGGCGTGCGCCCCGAGCAGGTGGCCGACTGGCTGGCGCTGGCCGGCGACAGCGTGGACAACATTCCCGGCATACCGGGCATCGGGCCGAAGACCGCGGCGGCATTGCTCGAACATTTCCCGACGCTGGAGGAGCTCTTTGCACAGATCGGGACGGTGGCGGAACTGAAGATTCGCGGTGCGGCACGCATACAGAATCTGCTGCAGGAGCATAAGGAATCCGCCTTGCTCGCCCGGCAGCTCACCGGCGTGGCGACAGACCCGGACATGAAAGTCGTCGCCGATGATATCGCGCGGCGCAAGGTGAAGCAGGATGATGTCGCTGCCGTGTGCGACGAACTGGGCCTGGGGCGCATGACGACCGCGCGGCTGTCGCGCACAATTTTGTAGGAGCGGACGATGTCCGCAAATAAACGGCCCATATCTGTTTGCGCATGCCTGCGCTCCTACAGCCCGATATGCAGGAGTAATGCGTTTGTCTCTCTGGGAAAATATACAAAATGATATCGCCACGGCAACCGGCGTAACAGCTGAACTCGAGGAGCACGGCACGGTCGGCGGCGGCTGTATCAATCAGGCCGCCCGCATTCGCTATGGTGACACCACCTATTTCGTCAAGCTGAACAGTGCGTCCGGCCTCGACATGTTCGCTGCCGAGGCAAAGGGCCTGGAGGAACTGCGCCAGTGCCGGGAGCTGAAAATCCCCGCACCCGTATGTGTCGGCAGTGATGGCCAGTCGGCCTGGCTGGTAATGGAGGACCTGGCGCTGGGCGGGCATGGCAGCGCCGCGGCACTGGGCGAGGGGCTGGCGGCGATGCATCGCATTACGCGAGAGGCGTACGGCTGGGACATCGACAATACCATCGGGTCGACTCCGCAGGAAAACGCGTGGCTGGATGACTGGATCGACTTCTGGCGCGAGCGCCGCCTGCGTTTCCAGCTGGAGCTGGCCGGTCGTCACGGCGCCGGCCGGGCGCTGACGGCAAAGGGTGGGCAGTTGATCGATGAAATTCCGGCCCTGTTCGAAGGCTATAAACCGGCAGCATCCCTGTTGCATGGCGATCTCTGGTCCGGCAACTACGCCTATACTTCGGGCGGCGAGCCGGCCATCTTCGATCCGGCCGTGTATTATGGTGACCGCGAGGCCGACCTGGCCATGACTGAACTGTTCGGCGGCTTCGGCCATGATTTCTATGCAGCCTACAATCGTGCCTGGCCGGTTGATTCCGGCTACCCGGTGCGCAAGACGCTCTACAATCTGTACCACATCCTGAATCACTTCAACCTGTTCGGCGGCGGTTATGCCTCACAGGCGCAACGCATGACCGAGTCGCTGTTGAGCGAAATACGCTAGCCGGTCATGTAGCGGCACAGAAAACGGCCGCCGCCCGATTCAGCTACAATGAGCAACAGACTTGGCAACGGCAGTTTCCGTCATGAGCGATAACAATTATCTGAAAGACCTGATCCTGCTGCGTAATGATCCGTCAAAGGTAGCCCTGATTCGGGAAGCCGCGGAGCGCGGCGAAGTCGATGCCCTGTACGCGCTGGGACTTGTCTACGCGGAGGGGCGGGGTGTGCCCATCGATCTCGCCCAGGCACACTACTGGCTTTCGCTGGCTATTGCACAGGGAGACGGTGATGCCGAGCTGCTGCGCAATATCGTCGGCAGCCAGATGACGGATGAAGAGTATGCCACGGCGCTGCGCCTGCGTGCGGGCCCGTCCCTGCAAGTGGTACAGACGGGCAGCAAGAAAGAGGAACCGGACAGTTCCTGACAGGCGCTGTGCCTGGATCTGTCGACTGTCCGTCAGGTTTCGCCTTTTTACCAATACCCGTCGACGAACCACCGCGATGACCCGGTCATCACGGGGCAGGTCGTGCTTCAGGCGGCGGTGCCGGGCTCTTCCTGCTGCCGGTCCCAGATGGCCTGTACCTGGGTGGCAAGTGCCATCGGGTCGAAGGGCTTGGCGATAACGTCCACCGCACCCATCTCGAGATAGCGTGCAACCTCCTGCGACTGGACCTTGGCCGTCATGAAGATCATATCCACCTCCGCCGTGGCGGGCAGCTTGCGCAGGGCCTGCATGGTGGCCGGCCCGTCCATACCCGGCATCATTACATCCAGTATGACCAGGTCCGGCTCGAATCCCGGTGCAGCCTCAAGCGCTTCCTGCCCCGAGCTGCAGGCCTGCACAGTGAAACCACCGATGGTTTCCAGCGCCATCAGGGCCACGGTCTGGATATCCGGTTCGTCCTCGACGTACAGTATCTTTTTCAGCGGTTTGTGTGCCATCAGGCCTCCTTTGCCAGCCGCGGTTGACTGGCAATCGTGGTGTTAATGGTGTCTAGCAATGTCTCATTGGTTGTCTTTGACTTGACCAGGGTGGCGGCGACACCCCTGGCAATTTCCGCGTCGACGTCGGTGGCGGAAAACAGCACCACGGGTATTTGCGGTGTGCTGTCGGCCAGCATGGGTAACAGTGATACCCCGCAGCCATCGGGGAGTCCCAGGTCGAGAATAACCAGGTCAAAATGCTCCCGGGCAAGGTGGTGTCTTGCCTCCGCCAGCGTGCCGGCAGTACAGACCTGGTAGGTGCTATCGATCAGGCTGCTGACGATTTCGCGTACATCGGGTTCATCCTCGACATGCAGAATGCGCGGCGGGGTGGTCGACGCTACACCAACGCTGCGGGCCACGGCACTCATCAGCCGGCTCTCGTCGATGGGTTTTTCAATCCAGTCAATTACCTGGATTGCATCGCCGGACAATCGTTGTGCTTCCCTGTCGGCGACGGCGGAAACCACGATAACGGGCAATTCCCTGGTCTTTTCGTCAGCGCGAATGTCGCGGAACAGGTCGACACCATGCTGGTCCGGCAACATCAGGTCGAGGGTCATGGCAGCATATTCGCACCTGGCCAGTAACGTCTTTGCCTCGGCTGCAGTGTGCGCGATATCGACATCGTAACCTTCCGCCTGCAACATCAGCCTGAGAAGGTGGGCAACATCAGGCTCGTCCTCGCATACCAGGATACGCACAGGTGTATCAGCTGATCCGGTCTGTCTTTCGACTGCAGTGGTCACTGCAGCCACTGTATTGGCATGCACGGCCTCGTTATGTACCGGTATCACTACATGAAATGTGGTGCCTTTCCCTTCCTGTGTCTCGAAGCTGATTTGTCCACCGAGCTTCTCGACAATAGCCCTGGTAATGCTCAGTCCGAGACCGGTTCCTCCTTTCTGACGTGTATCGGAGCCATCGGCCTGGGAGAACTTTTCGAAGATTCGTTTGCGGAATTCTTCCGGTATGCCAGGACCTTCGTCCGACACGGACACCCGCACACCGTCGCTGCAGGCCCGGCTGGTAACGCCTATCGTCCCGCCCTCGGGTGAATACTTGGCGGCATTGGAAAGCAGGTTTGTCAGCACCTGGGTGAAGCGATCCTCGTCCACCAGCACAGCGGCATCAGGTAACTCGTCCGAAACCACGATGTTTGCGCCGTACTCGCTGGCATAGACGCGGTTGCTCTCCACCGCCTGCTCCACCAGCTGCGCGAGCCTGAACGGCCGAACTGTGAATTCCATCTTGTTGGCCTCGATCTTTTCGATATCGAGGATGTCATTGATAAGCCGCACCAGGCGGTCGCAGTTCTTGGTGGCGATGTCCACCAGTGGCTGCGCCTTGTCCGGTAGTTCTCCGGCTGCTCCACTGCCTACCAGGCCCAGCGCACCGCGAATCGAGGTCAGGGGCGTGCGTAATTCGTGGCTCACGGTGGAGATGAATTCATTTTTCATGCGGTCGACCTTCTTGCGCTCGGTGATATCACGCATGATGCTGCAGAAATGCCTGTCTTCGCCGATCCACATCTCGGTGATGGCGATATCGACCGGGAAGGCCGAGCCGTCCTTGCGAATGCCCTCTACCTCGCGACCGGCCCCCATGATCTTGCTCTCACATCCCTTGAGGTAGTTACTGATATAGCCGTCGTGCCTGGACTGGTGATTTGCCGGCGTCAGCATGCTGACATTCCTGCCCGTGACTTCGCTGGCTGAGTAGCCGAACATATCCTCGGCGGCGCGGTTGAAGGACTCGATAATCCCTTGCTCGTTGGTCGTGATGATGCCGTCGATCACATTTTCGAAGATGGTACGCATGCGGGTCTCGCGTTCGCGCAGCTGTTCTTCGGTTTTCTCACGCTGGCGATCGGTCTTCAGGGCCTCCACGATCTGGGTGCAGGTGGCAGTGATCGGCTCGAGAAAATCGACCAGGGCCTGGTCATAGCCCGTGTCGCGGTTCGCGATGCCGAACATGCCGATCACCTTCTTGCCGCGATAGAAGGGGATACCCAGGAATGCGTTCAGTGGCGGATGACCCGGGGGCAGGCCGCCGCTGCGCGTGTCCGCTG